>NZ_VFVS01000002.1:0-242500 GCF_006442215.1 Mesorhizobium sp. B2-3-11
TCCAGCCAGCATCTTGAATCACAAATCCGACCGACCGGGAATCCCTTCCGATTCAATCAAGCGATGAAACGCTCTAGGGAATTGCGTAAAGCAAAGAGCTAGAGCAGGTTAGCGAGTCTATCAAACGCTGAACCGCTAACGCGGCAGGACGGTCGTCCCCATCAGCGCCTCGTCGATCGAGCGTGCCGCCTGGCGGCCTTCGCGGATCGCCCAGACAACCAGCGACTGGCCGCGGCGCACATCGCCCGCCGCGTAGAGCCGGTCGACGCTGGTCCTGTAGTCGCGGTCGTTGGCCTCAACATTCCTGGAACGGCGGCTGTCCGTGGTGATCTTCATCTCACCCTCCAGTTCCGCCGCAACCCCTCCCATCGCCGGGCCGGCAAAGCCGATGGCGATGAAGGCAAGATCGGCGCGGATGACGAATTCGGTGCCGGCGATCGGCTTGCGCTTCTCGTCGACCTCGCAGCACTTGACGCCGGTGAGCTGGCCTTCCTCGCCGATGAATTCGAGAGTCGCCACCTGGAATTCGCGTTCAGCGCCCTCAGCCTGCGAGGACGAGGTACGCATCTTCGTTGCCCAGTAGGGCCAGACGGAGAGCTTGTCTTCCTTCTCGGGCGGCTGCGGGCGGATGTCGAGTTGGGTGACGCGCACCGCACCCTGGCGGAAGGCGGTGCCGACGCAGTCGGACGCGGTATCGCCGCCACCGACGACGACGACATGCTGGCCACCGGCGATGATCGGATGCGACGGCCACGCCACGGACTGGATCGGCTCGCCGCCGACGCGGCGGTTCTGCTGCACCAGATAGGGCATCGCGTCATGCACGCCGCCGAGATCGTCACCGGGAATTCCGGCGGCGCGCGGCGTTTCCGAACCGCCGCAATAGAGCACGGCATCATGTTCGGTCAGCAGTTCCGCGACGGGCTTGTCGACGCCGACATTGACGCCGCAATGGAAGGTGACGCCCTCGCCCTGCATCTGTTCGATGCGCCGATCGATATAGTGCTTCTCGATCTTGAAGTCGGGAATACCGTAACGCATCAGCCCGCCGGGGCGGCTCTCGCGCTCGTAGACATGCACGTCGTGGCCAGCGCGGCCAAGCTGCTGGGCGGCCGCCATGCCGGCCGGGCCGGAGCCGATGATGGCGACCCGCTTGCCGGTCTTCTTCTCCGGCGGATAGGGCCTGATATGCCCGGTCTCGTAAGCCTTGTCCGCGATCGCCTGCTCCACCGTCTTGATGGCGACTGGAATGTCCTCGAGGTTGAGCGTACAGGCTTCCTCGCAGGGTGCCGGACAGATGCGGCCGGTGAACTCCGGGAAATTGTTAGTCGAGTGCAGGTTGCGGATCGCGTTGTCCCAGTCCCTGTTGTAGACGAGGTCGTTCCAGTCGGGAATCTGGTTGTGGATCGGGCAGCCCGTCGGCCCGTGGCAGAAAGGAATGCCGCAATCCATGCAGCGCGCGGCCTGTTTCTCGACCTCCTTGTCCGACATCGGCAGCGTGAACTCGCGGAAGTGCCGAATGCGGTCCGAGGCTGGCTGGTACTTGTGCACCTGCCGGTCGATTTCGAGAAAGCCTGTTACCTTGCCCATAGTCCAGTTCCTGCTGTCCAGATGGTGCGGTTTTCGCCGCACCCGTTAACCTCTTGAGGCAGCCATGGCAACCTTGAGCCCGAGGTCAAACTGTCGATGAAAGGGGCCGGGAAGCCTGGGCTCCCCGGCAATTCTCAAAAATCTATTCGGCCGCGACGCCCATGCGCATGCGTTCCATCTCGATCAGCGCGCGGCGGTATTCGACCGGCATGATCTTGCGGAATTTCGGCCGGAAAATCGTCCAGTCGTCGAGGATCTCGCGGCCGCGTACCGAACCCGTATAATGCACGTGGTTCGAGATCAGTTGGTAAAGCCGCTCCTCGTCATGGCTGGTCATGTCGCCCGACACGTCAACGCGACCCTTGTGATCGAGGTCGCCGCCATGGTGCAGCAGCTTTTCCATGAGGTCGTCTTCTTCCGGAACCGGCTCCAGCTCGACCATGGCCATGTTGCAGCGCTCGGCGAAATCGCCCGCCTCGTCCAGCACATAGGCGACACCGCCCGACATGCCGGCGGCGAAGTTGCGGCCGGTTTTGCCGATGACGACGACGACGCCGCCGGTCATGTATTCGCAGCCATGGTCGCCAACGCCTTCGACGACGGCTGCCACGCCCGAATTGCGCACGGCGAAACGCTCGCCCGCTACGCCGGCGAAATAGGCCTCGCCCTCGGTCGCGCCATAGAGCACCGTGTTGCCGACGATGATGGAGTCGGCCGCGACGATCCTGGCCTCTTGCGGCGGCCGGATGACGATGCGTCCGCCCGACAGGCCCTTGCCGACATAGTCGTTGCCGGCACCGACGAGCTCGAACGAGATGCCGCGCGCCAGAAAGGCGCCGAAGGACTGCCCCGCGGTTCCGGTGAGCTTGACCTGGATCGTGTCCTCGCGCAGGCCCTTGTGCCTGAAGCGCTTGGCCACCTCACCCGACAGCATGGCACCCGTCGAGCGGTC
The DNA here is from genome assembly GCF_006442215.1 of Mesorhizobium sp. B2-3-11. NCBI lineage: Bacteria > Pseudomonadati > Pseudomonadota > Alphaproteobacteria > Hyphomicrobiales > Phyllobacteriaceae > Mesorhizobium > Mesorhizobium sp. B2-3-11. The sequence goes on from NZ_VFVS01000002.1 coordinate 2,543, forward strand.
GACATTGCGGATGTCGACTTCGATCTTGACCGGCTGCTTGGTCTCCAGCGCGGGCCTGGCCAGTTCGATCAGCTTGCGGTCGAGCACATCATCGATCGGGTGTTTCTGCCGTTCGGTCCAGTGCGCCGCTTCATGCGGCGCATCGGGCTTGTAGAACATCTTCGAGAAGTCGAGCCCGCGCGCCTTCCAGTGCTGGATCACGTCGCGCTTTTCCAGAAGGTCGGCGTCGCCGATGATCTGGTCAATATGGGTGAAGCCCATCTCGGCGAGCAGCGCCCGCACCTCTTCAGCCACGTAGAAGAAGAAGTTGATGACGTGCTCGGGCGTGCCCTTGAAGCGCTTGCGCAGCACCGGGTCCTGCGTTGCCACACCGACAGGGCAGGTGTTGAGGTGGCACTTGCGCATCATGATGCAGCCGGCCGCGATCAGCGGCGCGGTCGAGAAGCCGAACTCGTCGGCGCCGAGCAGCGCGCCGATGATGACGTCGCGCCCGGTGCGCAAACCGCCATCGACCTGCAGCGCCACGCGTGAGCGCAGGCCGTTCAGCACCAGCGTCTGGTGCGTCTCGGCGAGACCCATTTCCCACGGGCTGCCGGCATGCTTGAGCGAGGTCAGCGGCGACGCGCCGGTGCCGCCATCATAGCCCGAAATGGTGATGTGGTCGGCCCGCGCCTTGGCGACGCCCGCCGCGACCGTGCCGACACCGACTTCCGACACCAGCTTGACCGACACGTCGGCCGCCGGATTGACGTTCTTCAGATCGTAGATCAGCTGCGCCAGGTCCTCGATCGAGTAGATATCGTGATGCGGTGGCGGCGAGATCAGGCCGACGCCAGGCGTCGAGTGCCTCACCTTGGCGATGGTGGCGTCGACCTTGTGGCCTGGCAACTGGCCGCCCTCGCCGGGCTTGGCGCCTTGCGCGACCTTGATCTGCATCATGTCGGAGTTGACGAGATATTCCGCAGTCACGCCGAACCGTCCCGAAGCGACCTGCTTGATCGCCGAGCGTTCCGGATTCTTGCCGCCGCCAGGCAGCGGCAGGTAGCGATCGGCCTCTTCGCCGCCTTCACCGGTGTTCGACTTGCCGCCGATCTGGTTCATGGCACGTGCCAGCGTGGTGTGCGCTTCCCTGGAAATCGAGCCGAACGACATCGCCCCGGTCGAGAAGCGCTTGACGATGTCGGCCGCCGGCATCACGTCGTCGAGTGCGACCTTCGTGCGGCCGGTCTCACCCGCCAGCTTGATCTTGAACAGGCCGCGGATGGTCTGGGCGCGGGCCGTCTCGCTGTCGATTTGCGCCGAATAGTCCTTGAACGTCTCCCACGATCCCTGGCGCACCGCGTGCTGCAAGGTGGCGACCGCGTCGGGCGACCACATATGCGCCTCGCCGCGCATGCGGAACAGATATTCGCCGCCGACCTCCAGGCTGTTGCGCAGCACCGGATCGCTGCCGAAACCGTCCGTGTGGCGACTGACGGTTTCGCCTGCGACCTCATCCAGTCCGACGCCTTCGATCAGCGTCGCGGTGCCGGTGAAGTATTGCTGCACGAAATCCGACTTCAGCCCGATAGCGTCGAATATCTGCGCGCCGCAATAAGACTGATAGGTCGAGATCCCCATCTTGGACATCACCTTGAGGATACCCTTGCCGATCGACTTGATGTAGCGCGACACCACTTCATAGGCGTCGACCTCTTCCGGCAGTTCGCCGCGCTTGTGCATGTCGAGCAGCGTGTCGAAGGCGAGATAGGGATTGATCGCTTCCGCGCCATAGCCGGCGAGGCAGCAGAAATGATGCACCTCGCGCGGCTCGCCGGATTCGACGACCAGGCCGACCGCGGTGCGCAGTCCCTTGCGGATCAGGTGGTGGTGCACGGCGGCCGTCGCCAGCAGTGCCGGAATGGCGATGCGGTCCGGCCCGAGCTGGCGGTCGGACAGGATGATGATGTTGTAGCCGCCGGCGACCGCCGCTTCGGCCCGCTCGCACAGACGTTCGACGGCGCCCTGCATGCCGGCAGCGCCCTCGCTCGATCCATAGGTGATGTCGATCGTCTTGGTGTCGAAACGGTCCTCGGTGTGGCCGATGGAGCGGATCTTCTCGAGGTCGCCATTGGTCAGGATCGGCTGGCGCACCTCGAGGCGCTTGCGCCGCGAATTGCCGACCAGGTCGAAGATGTTCGGCCGCGGTCCGATGAAGGACACCAGGCTCATCACCAGCTCCTCGCGGATCGGGTCGATCGGCGGGTTGGTGACTTGGGCGAAGTTCTGCTTGAAATAGGTGTAGAGCAGCTTCGACTTGTCCGACATCGCCGAGATCGGCGTGTCGGTGCCCATCGAGCCCACCGCTTCCTGGCCGGTGGTCGCCATCGGCGACATCAACAGCTTGGTGTCTTCCTGGGTGTAGCCGAACGCCTGCTGGCGATCGAGCAGGCTGACATCCTTGCGCAGCGCGCGAGGCTCGACCGGCTTCAAATCTTCCAGGATGAGCTGCGTATTGCCAAGCCAGGTCTTGTACGGGTGCTTGGTCGCGATCTCCGACTTGATCTCCTCGTCGGGGACGATGCGGCCCTTGGCCAGGTCGATCAGAAGCATGCGGCCGGGCTGCAGCCGCCACTTCTGGACGATCTTTTCCTCCGGCACCGGCAGCACGCCGGCTTCCGAAGCCATGATGACGCGGTCGTCATCGGTGACGATGTAGCGTGCAGGGCGCAATCCATTGCGGTCGAGCGTGGCGCCGATCTGGCGTCCATCGGTGAAAGCGACCGCCGCCGGCCCGTCCCACGGCTCCATCAACGCCGCATGGTACTCGTAGAAAGCCTTGCGGTCGGCATCCATGAGCTTGTTGCCGGCCCAGGCTTCCGGGATCAGCATCATCATGGCGTGGCTGAGGCTGTAGCCGCCCTGGAACAGGAACTCGAGCGCGTTGTCGAAGCACGCCGTATCGGACTGGCCGTCATAGGAGATCGGCCAGAGCTTCGAGATGTTGTTGCCGAACAGTTCGGAATCGACCGACGCCTGCCTGGCAGCCATCCAGTTGTTGTTGCCGCGCACGGTGTTGATCTCGCCATTGTGCGCGACCATGCGGTAGGGATGCGCCAGCTTCCACGATGGGAAGGTATTGGTCGAGAAGCGCTGGTGGACGAGGATCAGCGCGGTCTCGAAACGCGGGTCCTTGAGGTCCTTGTAATAGGCGCCGACCTGATAGGCCAGGAACATGCCCTTGTAGACGATGGTGCGCGCCGACAGCGACACGCAATAGGCGCCGATGTCCTTGTTGTCGTTCTCGGCGTAGATGCGGCCCGAGATGACCTTGCGCAGCAGATAGAGCCTGGCCTCGTATTCCTCGTCGTCGGTGATATCAGCCGTGCGGCCGATGAAGACCTGGCGGTGGAAGGGCTCGGACGCGACGATGTCAGCCGCCTTCGACAGCGACGAATTATCGACGGGCACGTCACGGAATCCCAGCAGCGGGAGCCCTTCGGACTGCGCCGATTCCGCGATGATCTCTTCGACATGGGCGCGAAGGATGGCATCTTGCGGCATGAACCAGTGTCCGACGCCATACTGGCCTACCGGTGGCAGATCAATCCCTTGGGCCGCCATCTCCTCACGGAAAAAAAGATCCGGAAGCTGCACCAGCACGCCGGCGCCATCGCCGACCAGCGGATCGGCACCGACGGCGCCGCGATGCGTCAGGTTCTCGAGCATCGCAAGCCCGTCCTTGACGATCTGATGCGACTTCACGCCCTTCATGTTGACGATGAAGCCGACACCGCAGGCGTCATGTTCATTGCGCGGGTCGTAGAGTCCCTGGGCGGTGAGGCCGCCGGTGGTCGTGCGATTTTTGGTGGAGGTATTTTTGACGGCGGCCGCTTTCGTCTGCGCGGCCTGGCCGTTCGTCGCAGAGAGCGTCAATTCCGTCATCGTCCTATCCTCCGTTCCGCGCCACTGGCCTTGGTCAGCCTGGGGGCGCTGGTTTGCCTTGGCGAGCACTTGGGCTCGCCCTTCATCCTTGCGGCACGTCTTGCGAAATCGCCGAACCAAGCGGCGCGCCGCTGGTTCACATCCGGTATCGTACAGGCCAGAGCTGGTCCGTCCACCTGTCGCTCGCGGCAAAAGCCGGAGTGGCCTAAACGATACGCCAATCCAGCCTGTTTTGTGCGACAAAATAAGACAGCACTACTGTCCTAAATTTTTATGACAGAAATCCAGGACCCATACAAGACCGATTCACAAAAAACTTGGCCGCGCCGCGACACAAAATTTCGTCAGGCGGCTGCAAAACGTAAGCTTCGGTCTCCGAAGACGCCGCGAGCCCGACGCTGGCTTTACCCGTTTTCTTGTGTCTGGCTCTTGCGGGCGGGTCATGAAACCGGTCAAGCTCCCGGCGATTTCCCCAGCACAGGCAGACGCATGTTCTTCGCTTCCGACAATTGGGCAGGCGCCCATCCAAACATTGCAGCCGGCCTTTCGGCCCACACCGCCGGCTTTTCGACCGCCTATGGCGATGGTGCCCTCGACCAAACCGTCTATCAGCGCTTCAGCGAGATTTTCGAGCGCGAAGTGGCCGTGTTCTTCGTGGCGACCGGCACCGCCGCCAATTCGCTGTCGCTGACGGCCTATAACAAGCCCGGCGGCATTTCCTTCGCCCACCGCGAATCGCATATCATCGAGGACGAGTGCGGCGCGCCGGAACATTTTTCCGGCGGCTCGCGGCTTCACGCCGTCGACGGCCCGCTGGGCAAGCTCGAGCCACATAATCTGGACAAGGCGATCGGCCGTTTCGCCGGCGAGGTAGTCCATTGGGGCCGGCCGATGGCCGTTTCGGTCACCCAGTCGACCGAGGTCGGCACGATCTATGGCCTGGACGACATTGCCGCGATTGCGGCGATCGCCAAACACCATTCCGTGCCGCTGCACATGGACGGCGCCCGCTTCGCCAATGCGCTGGTCGCGCTCGACACCACGCCGGCTGAAATGACCTGGAAACGCGGCGTCGACATCCTGTCCTTCGGCGGCACCAAGAACGGCTGCTGGTGCGCCGAGGCGATCGTGCTGTTCGATCTCGATCGCGCCAAGGAATTGGCTTTTCTGCGCAAGCGTGCCGCCCAGCTGTTTTCGAAGTCGCGTTTCGTCGCGGCGCAGTTCGAAGCCTATTTCAAGGATGGGCTGTGGCTCGATACCGCCAGGCATGCCAATGCCATGGCCGCGCGCCTGGCGGCCGCGATCGAGGATTCGGCCACTGCAAAGCTCGCCTGGCTGCCGCAGGCCAACGAAGTCTTCGCGGTGATCAAGAAAACCGAAGCCGAGAAGCTGCAGGCGGCGGGCGCGGCCTTCTACGACTGGCACAGGCCGCACGGCTTCGACGGCCATATCGGCGAGGACGAGCTGCTCTATCGCTTCGTCACCAGCTTTGCGACGACCTCGGAGGAAGTCGACCGCTTTGGCCAGCTGATCGCGGGATAATCAGCCTTCGCGACAACAAAAAAGCGGCGCCTTTCGGCGCCGCTTTCCGTCTCGGGAGGGAGACTAAACCTTAGGCTGCCGTCTTGGCCTCGATCTGCTTGGCCTTGGCCGGAGCCGAGGTGATCGCGATCTTGCGCGGCTTCAGCTCTTCGGGAATGTTGCGCTTGAGGTCGACGAAGAGCAGGCCGTTCTTCAGCGCGGCGCCGACGACTTCAACGTGATCGGCAAGCTGGAAGCGGCGCTCGAAGGCCCTGGAGGCAATGCCGCGATAGAGCAGCTCGGAGCCTTCGCCGGTGCCCTCGTCCTTGCGCTCACCCTTCACCGTCAACACGTTGCGGTGGGCTTCGATGGAGATCTCGTCATCCGAGAAGCCGGCAACCGCCATCGAGATGCGGTAGGAATCCTCACCGGTGCGCTCGATGTTGTAGGGCGGATAGGTCTGCGCGCCATCGGGCTGCGCGAGCGAATCGAGCATGGTGAAGAGACGGTCGAAGCCGACGGTCGAACGGTAAAGCGGGGAAAAATCAACGTGACGCATGAGGTGTTCTCCTGTTGAGCAACATGGTTTGCGTATGGCCGGTGCGAAACCCGTAAGCGGCGTTTCGGCTGGACCAGCGGCCCCGACATTGGCGGCCGCAACCCACATCTGGGGAGCGTTCGAAAGCATTTCAAGTTTCGTTTGACGGCAAAAAGAGTGAGGCCGCTGGCCTTTGATGAACGGCAGATGAACCGGCGCTTCGGCGCCCGTTCAGACAGCCGCCGCTAAAGTGGCTTTCAAGATTAAGGATTGGCGGCGGCGGATTTGCAGAGGTGCCGCATCGAGGCCGAACCGGGTGTTAACGTCCCTTCCTCCCGGATCGACAGGGGCCGGAAGCGCGCTCAAAGCCGCTTCCGGCCTTCCCCGTTGCAGGCCTCCGTAACCCGGATTTGCTTTGCTTTTGATGTGTGGGCGTCTATCACCTTGACGAGGCTGGCCGTGAAGGGCTGGCGCGCCAAGACGCCGAGCACAAAGCGCCGAATGACGGATCTTTTCCACGACACACCCCTTTTTCACGAAGTTGAAGGCAATCCGCGACCGGAAAACGTCACGGGCGGCTTTTTCACCACGCGCGACGGCAAGAAGATCCGTTATGGCCTGTTCGCGGCGGTGACGCGTCCAATGCGGGGCACCGTGGTGCTGCTCGGCGGCCGCAACGAGTGCATCGAGAAATATTTCGAGACCATCCGCGACCTTGCCGCGCGGGGCTTCGGTGTCGCCACCCTCGACTGGCGCGGTCAGGGCGATTCCGACCGGCTGATCCGCGATCGCCAGCGCGGCTATGTTAGGTCGTTCCGCGACTATACGGCCGATCTGGAGCAGTTCTTCGAGGAGATCGTGCTGCCGGACTGCCGTGGACCCTATTACATCCTGGCCCATTCCGCCGGGGCGGTAATCACGCTGCTTGCCGCGCCGTCGATGGTGAACCGCGTGCGGCGCATGGTGCTGATCGCGCCATTCCTGACGTTGCCCGACCTGCCGGTCTCGATAGGGACGGTGCGCCGGGTCTGTTCGATTTTCTGCGCCCTGGGGCTCGGCAGGCTCTATGCCGCCTGGGGTCCACGCCCGAGACAGACGCTGCCTTTCGAGGTCAACAAGGTGACATCAGATCCGCAACGCTATCGCCGCAACACGCGCATCTATGAAGAATATCCGCAACTGGCACTTGGCGGCCCGACTGTCCGCTGGCTGCAGGCGGCGGCGAAGGCGTCGGAAGCCATAAGCGACCCCGACTTCATGGCCCGCATTCAGGTGCCTCTGCTGATCATCGCCGCCGGCGCCGACCAGGTCGTCTCGACCAAGGCGGTGGAAGCATATGCGAGAAATCTGAGACTCGGTTCGCTGTTGATGATCGACGGCGCCAAACACGAAATCCTGCAGGAAGTCGACCTGTACCGCGAACAATTCCTCGCCGCCTTCGACGCCTTCGTCCCCGGCTCGGACGATCCGACGGCCTGACCTCTCCCAGACGCAGGCGGCATTCCGGCAGGTCTACGGGCGCACCCCTGCGGAATTCCAGCGCCCGATAAGGCTGCACTGACCAGGGGCGATGTCAGCCGCGCAGGGCGGCCATGGCGGCGGCATGAAGCTCCGGTGTCGCCGCCGCCAGAACATCGCCGCCATTCTCCGCCGGCCCGCCGTCGAAAGTGGTGACGACACCGCCGGCTTTCTCGATGATCGGGATCAGCGCCACGATGTCATAGGGCTTCAATCCAGGATCGGCGACGATGTCGACGCTTCCCGAGGCGATCATGGCGAAGGCATAGCAATCGGCGCCATAACGGGCGAGCTGGATTTGCCGCTCGAACGCGTCATAGCGATTGCGCGCCTCGCCCCTGAACAGCGCCGGCGTTGTGGTGAACAACGTCGCTTCGGCCAGCTTCGTCGTCTTGCGGGTCGACAGTTTTCGCGGACCTCCCGGTCCCTCATAGTGGGAGCCGGAGCCATTGGCGTAGAACAGCTCGCCGGTGAAGGGCTGCGCCATCATGCCGGCGACCGCGTCACCATCGACCGTCAGCCCGACCAATGTCCCCCACACCGGCAGGCCGGAGATGAAGGCGCGCGTGCCGTCGATCGGGTCGATCACCCAGACATGCCGGCTGGAAATGTTCTCGCTGCCATGCTCTTCGCCCAGGATACCGTGGTCGGGATACTCGGCCGATATCAACGCCCGGATGGCGCGCTCGGCCTCGCGGTCGGCCTCGGTGACCGGGTCGAAACTGCCCTTCTCCTTGTTGGCGACCGCACCTTGGGCGCGAAAGCGCGGCAAGGTCTCGGCGGCCGCCGCTTGCGCGATGCGGCGCATGAAATCGATGCTGATGTCCAACTGATTCTCCCGAATTACGGCATGCCCGGACTGTCGTTTGCCGCCACTTTCGTGCCAAAACAAGGGTGTTCGAGGATTATTCGCCAGCGACATCTGTTGCCCAAATATCACGTTCCCGCCAACGAAACGCAATTTCCACATCACTCTGAATTAAAAAAGCCTAAACGTCGCTTGACATTTGTGCGCTGCACAATACCCTCAATCATGGACAGGGTTTCCTGTCCATGCCCTCCTTGGGCGTTTCCTCCCTAGACTTCGACCGTATCGTGCAAACGATGCGGTCTTTTTTTCACCGCCGCTCCCGGAGCGTGCCGCTCAAATACTGAAAAGGGTCCAAATACTGCAAAGTGTATTGGGCAGTGACACGCATGAGACAAGGCGTGATCTTCACTCCGCGGCCAGCGGCAGGTCGATGAAATGATGGTCTGGCATCGCCATCAGGTCGGCTGAAAATCGCGTCAGATCGTCGGCCAGCGCGTCGAAGCCGGCGGCTTTCTCGAATGTCCGCTCATTCATGTAGAGCCCGCGATTGACCTCGATCTGCAGCGCATGCAGATGACGCGCCGGGCGGCCATAGTGTTCCGTGATGAAACCGCCGGCGTAAGGCTTGTTGTGAGCGACGGTATAGCCCATCGCGGTCAGCAGGCCGATCGCGGTTTCGGTCAGGGCCGCGGTGGCCGAGATGCCGAAACGGTCGCCGATGATGAAATCCGGCCGCAGCCCGTTGTCACCGACGCGGATGCTCGCCGGCATCGAGTGGCAGTCGATCAGCACGGCAAAGCCGAAACGGGCATGGGTCCTGGTCAAAAGCCGCTTCAGCGTTTCGTGATAGGGCTTGTAGACGGCCTCGATGCGGGCAACCGCCTCGGCGAGCGGCAAGCGGCCCGCATAGATGTCGAGCCCCTCGCCCACCAGCTTCGGCACGGTGCCGAGCCCGCCGGCCACGCGCGCGGAGCGGATATTGCAGAAGGACGGCACCGGCTCGGCGAACATGCGCGGGTCGAGTTCCCAGGGCTCACGGTTGACGTCGAGATAGGCACGCGGGAAATTCGCCGCCAGCATCGGCGCGCCCAGCGCCACGGCGCCGCCGAACAGCTCGTCGACATAGCAATCCTCTGAGCGGCGGATGGCGTTGCGATCGAGCCTTGCCATGGCAAGGAAGCGTTCGGGATAGTAACGGCCGCTATGCGGTGAATTGAAGAGAAAGGGGACGCGCTGCTCGGCGCCCGACCGGATTTCGAAGGGTGGAAAGACCGAAAAATCCTCGGCTGCCGTCTTCAATTTGAACGAACCCGAAAACACCAGTGTATCATGGCACGAAACTGCCACCTTGCTGGCCGCATGTCCAGCATTTCAGCGGTCGTGCAGCTGGGCAAATGTGGGTCAAGCGAGTCCGCGTTCACTTGATGTTTACTCTCACCTCCTCATATACAGGATGGTTAACGGGCCTGCCCCACGGCAGTCTCCGGCGGGTGATTCGGACGGGATATCATGGCACGCATTCTTCTGGCGGAAGACGACGACGATATGCGTCGGTTCCTCGTCAAGGCGCTGGAGCGCGCCGGCTATCAGGTCAGCGATTTCGACAACGGCGCCAGCGCCTATGAGCGGCTGCGCGAGGAACCGTTCTCGCTGCTTCTGACCGACATCGTCATGCCGGAGATGGACGGCATCGAACTGGCGCGTCGCGCCACCGAGATCGATCCCGACCTCAAGGTCATGTTCATCACCGGTTTTGCCGCCGTCGCGCTGAACCCGGATTCCAAGGCGCCGAAAGACGCCAAGGTGCTGTCCAAGCCCTTCCACCTGCGCGATCTGGTCAACGAGGTCGAGAAGATGCTGCAGGCGGCTTGAACCGCCTTCCGCGAGCCGCCCGCCTCGGTCCACAGCCGCGGCGGGACGACGTGTTTTTTCCTCTTTTCCTGCTATTGACGCGCCTGACCAAAAATGGTGTATGCGCGGCTTCGGATGGGCGTGTAGCTCAGCGGGAGAGCACTGCATTGACATTGCAGGGGTCACAGGTTCAATCCCTGTCACGCCCACCATCCAACCCCTTGGTTTTGTTGAATAAACAAACTTAAGGCGTTCCTCCGAAGAACCATCAATCGGCTACTGGCTCCACTCTGGCTCCAGGAAACGCTAATCATGGCTTCGATCCGCAAACACAGAGACAAATATCAGGCCCGCATTCGCAGGCAGGGTTTTCCCACGCTGACCAAGGCGTTCCATCGCCTGTCTGACGCAAAGGAATGGGCAAGGCTGATGGAGACGCAAGCCGACAGGCAAGAGCTTGCACTAGGAAGGCGCTTGTAGACGCCATAAAGCTGGCCGTCGAAATCGGGAGCGGTCGACCGGTCGGAATGAATTGCCTCAGATTATGTGTTATTTTCATCATTACCCGACGTGCCCTAGGGGGTCACCGGTAGATGGTTCGCTAAATTCGCGCATCCGATCGTTTACTAGCTCGGTATAGCGTGTAATGGTTTCAAGTACGAATGCACAAAGAAACAGCTGGAAACTCGATGGATCAGAAAACGAGACTTCTTGATCTTCGACCCTCATAAAACTCACCGGATGAGTATGAACAAATGCCGAAAAGTAGGCCTGCAAAAACTCAAAATCCTCGGAGTCCCATCCTGCCTCGCGAACGGCCCCCCTTGCGCCGGAGTGAAACACAAGTTGACCTTCTCTGAACTTAGAAATTTGCTCGCTATTGAAATCCAGCCTTGAAGCGAACTCGCCTATCTTCGACCTCAGACTTTCCTTCATCTCCTCATAGTTTTCAAAAAAAGCGAATTGGCTTCTTTCCCTTAACGGTGATAAAAATCTCTTTCTATTTGTAAGGTCATGTAGATACAATATATGCCGCCGCAAATTCCACGCGTCTGCATCCAAGCCGGGTTCAGAAATATACATTGTCATAAGAGAGGCATCTATCGACGCGCGTCCTAACGTTGCAATCGAGAAATGATCCAAAAGACCAGTTTCTAACCCCTTTTCGACTAGCTCAATGGTAGACAGATTATGTGCTGTGATCTTGCTAAAAACAAAGAGCGCTCTGTTCTGGCGGCCTGTGTGCACCAGCCCCATATTCGAGTCGGAGATGCCTACTGAATCCGAGATAGTTGCGTCCAGAGCGGCCTTAGTATCCAACAGGCGCTGCTTACCTTCACCCTTGTCGTCGGACATATTTTCTCTCTTGTAAGAATATCATTATCGATATGTCGCTTTAGATGCACGAATCTTGGTAGATTTAAAGCCGTTTGCATTTAAGACCATGCTTATTTCGTTCCCATTATTGCTTGTTCGAGGCCCAAGTACAACCTCTCGAATTAGATCTGCACCCAATCCGTTGATAGGAAGATCGATATAGCCCACAATTCCGCCATTTCTTGATCTAAATCTAACGGCCTGCTTATCTCTCGAAATTTCATCTGCTCCTGATCCCTCAGAGTCGTCCAGGTGCCAACCATCAGAATCTCTTAGAATTGTCATCGCTCTCGCAATACGGACCTCCTTTTCCTCGGAGAAGGCCGGATTCTTCATAAGACACATATCGAATAGGCTAATCATCAGCATCTGATTAACCGCTCTTTTTGCTTCGTCATTAATGGCGCTTCGCCACATCGGGTGCACCAGTGCGAATAAGTCGACAAAATATTGCACCTGCTTTTCGGTGGCATACGTAACCGGCGCGCATCTGACGGATAGTTGTTTTAGCTTCGAACTGTCAAAGCCAACGGAAACGCCGGACCCGTTGTCAGCATAGGCCCTCCATTGACTTAGCACGTCTCCATCTGTCGAGAAGCAGCTCAGGAAAGGCAGAATGTTCATAGCGTTGTTTCTAATTGAGGCGTCAATGAAATCAAAAAATTCACGATCGTATGTTTCAAAAACTTTATTCGCCGCTTCCTCAAAGCGCTCATAGGCCCAGTGCATCTCCGAAAAATCGTTCATCGTGTTAATATCTGAGAGTCTAATTGTTTTGTACTGGGCAATCGAGAGAAACGTATCCACCGAGCAATAGTGATAAGCAATTGGGAACTTGTCAGTGTCAAGCTCATCCAATGAAGGAATCTTCATAGGAACGTATTGCTCTATTTTCTTTTTCATTGGACAAAACCTACGTACCAAGTTCCGAAACCAAAATAAGGGATGCATGCTTTGCTTCTTGCGTTCACGGCGACTTTGTTGGAGGCGGTTGTATAGCCGCTGTTACGGCCTCACAAGTGAATCAGGCCGACCAGATAAAGTTTCCGCAGCTTTGACGAGATGCGTGCAAAGATGAGGTGAATAGGCAGGGACCGGTAGCGTGCGTGGTCTGTGGCGCTTGGGTTTCTGGAATTTCTATTAGCGATTCCCGATGGGTCCCGCTACGCGTCTCCAAGGCGCCCCTGTCAACCCCCCTCGTAGGGGTGGGAGGGTGGAGGGGTCATCCTTGATTTATCATACAAATAGGATAGATAGGAATTGCCTGCGGTGCCATTCTGGCTCCACTGTGGCTTCAATAGGCACCCAGAATAGGGCAAATCTTCCCTTGTCTCCCTTCTCCCATGTCTATCGCTTGTGTCCCGCCGCGAACAAGGCTATTGTCACGGAAGTAGCTGATTTTGTTGTGTCTTTAGAGGTCGGATGGCGTGTAGTAGGCGAAGCCGTTTAGGAGACATTAGTCTCCGTCTCAGCGGGAGAGCACTGCATTGACATTGCAGGGGTCACAGGTTCAATCCCTGTCACGCCCACCATCCAACCCAGACACTCGGACCTTGCATTGTGGGCATGTGTAGCGCGCAACTTCAGTTGGGACCTCCGCGCAACTTCAGTTGGCAGTAACTTTTGGGGCAAACAGGCCGCCATCAGCCATCAATGGCACCTCGCTGCAGCCCTCTCCAGCTGCACGGCATGCAGCGCGAAAGCTGGTATGGAAAATCGACCAATCGTTGATAATCTTGGCATGTGCTTCAGGCAGGCTGGGACAGGCCACCAGCTTCGAGACCAACGTGTTGTAGGCGTTGCGCATGATCTCGACCAACTCCTCATAGGTTTGGAAGAGGCTCTCGGCTCCGTCTTCGGTGAGTTGCGTCACGTCGACCATCATTGTCGGCGGCATCTTCTGTTCCGGCTGGGCGTATTCCATCGCACCCTTTTCCGGAGTCAATGCCGCGTCAGTTCGCAAAAGTTTGGTTCGGAGTTCAGGAGCAATTTTCCGTGCCGCCCTGTGTCTGTTTTATGCTATGTTTTCAATGCATTAGGCGCGGACTGAGTGGCGCTTTTTTTGAACCCCGAAGCTTTCGGCGTAACTCTGTCGCTAGGCAAAAGTTCGGGCGCGCTTTTTGGGCTATTTTTGCCCTTGGCCCGCGCCGATTTCCCCTTTTTTCAACAGGGCTTAGCTGCGTTTCGGCCCGTCTAGTCAACGCGTAAGCTCCAGCCTGGTTTTTCTTGGGTTTGGTGCCAAGTGAAGTTGCGCGACGGTTTCCTTTGGTGACTGTCCGTCCGGGCTCAGTGCTTGTCGCTTTCTCCTTTTGTTTTCAGCGCCTTGCGCGGCATTTCCCGGCGCTTGTCATCTTTTCCCGGAGAAGCCCGCCAATGCCATCCGATCTTGCGCGTTACAGCGCGCGTCTCGTCGCTCACCGGAATGGACGACGGGTGATCCGATCGCGAAGCGCGTTTAGACCCCCGCGACGGCACACAGGCTTTTCATCCGCGAAATGGCAAGGTCGGGGTCGGCCAGCAGTCCAGCCTGGTCGGCTAGGCGGAAGACATCGGCATAATGGAGGATGCCGCGCGCCGACTGCATGCCGCCGACCATCGAAAAATGGTCCTGGTGGCCGTTGAGCCAGGCCATGAAGACGATGCCGGCTTTATAATATTCGGTCGGCGCCTCGAAGATTTTTCGTGACAGCGGCACGGTCGGCGCCATCAGCGCGTCGTAGCCGGCACGATCGCCGTCAGCCAGCTTCGCCAGCGCGGCATTGGCAACCGGCGCGATCGCGTCGAAAATGCCGAGCAATGCGTGCGAGTGCCGCTTGCCGTCTCCGGCGATCAGTTCGGGATAATTGAAGTCGTCGCCGGTGAACATCAACACGCCGTCCGGCAGCCGGTTCCTGAGCGCCACCTCCTTGCCGGCGTCGAGCAGCGATATCTTGATGCCGTCGACCTTGCCGGCGTGGCGCTCGATGATGGCGATCACCGTATCGAGCGCGGCCTCAAAATCGTCGCTGCCCCAATAACTCCTCAAGGCCGGATCAAACATGTCGCCCAGCCAGTGCAGGATGACCTTGCCGGAGGCTTGGCCCAATATGCGGTCGTAAACCAGGGCGTAGTCGTCCGGCCCCTTCGCCACGGCCGCCAGGGCGCGGCTCGCCATCATGATCGCCTTGCCACCCTGGCCTTCGATGAAAGCGAACTGCTCCTCATAGGCGGCGACCACATCGTCCAGTGTCCTGGCCGACGCCGGCGCCAGATGGTCGGTTCCGGCACCCGAGGCGAGATCGGCGCCAGCGACGGTTCGCGCCTCCGCGATTGAACGGCGGATCAATTCCTGCGCATTTGTCCAATCGAAGCCCATGCCACGCTGCGACGTGTCCATCGCCTCTGCGATGCGGAAGCCGAGCCGCCACAGATGATGACGAAACGCCATCGTCCTGTCCCAGTCGACCACTGGCCGCGACCACGGATCGGTCATCTTGAGGGGATCGGCAACGACATGCGCGGCGGCATAGGCGATACGCGGGAACCCCGCGCCGATCACCGGCTGGACCGGCTGTCCGACAAGCGCGTAACGTGTGCTGCGGCCACTCTCGCCCGGCAAGGCAATATCCATCAATCTCTCCCTTTCGACACCTATTAAATGGAACGTTCCAATAAATCAAGAACCTCTAACATTCGAAATGGCCGGCCAGCCAATGCTGCGTTGCAACAAAAAATGGCCTTGGACGGCATGTTTCTTGACCACCATATGATCGCTTCCTTCTGATTGAGAAAGAATCCCGGTTGACTTGCCTATGATGCAGGGATTAGAACGTTCCAATAAAAGTCGATTTAGAAAACCGGGAGGATATCAGGATGGCCAGTCGGGCCAAGGCGACGATCTTCGACATTGCCCGCGAGGCGGGCGTGTCCAAATCGACCGTATCGCTCGTGCTCCAGGGCAGCGGACTGATCCGCCCCGAAACCGCGGTCAAGGTGCGCAAGGCGATCGAGGATGTCGGCTATGTCTACAACCGCGGCGCCGCCAATCTGCGGAAGGCCCATTCCAACGTCATCGGCATGGTCATCAACGATCTCACCAATCCCTTCTTCGCGGAACTGGCAGTGGGCATGGAGCGTGTTTTTCAATCGGCCGGCATCGTGCCCTTCATCGCCAACACGGCCGAAAATCCGGTGCGCCAGGAAGAAGTGCTGAAGTCTCTGATGGAACAGGGCGTCGCCGGGCTCATCGTTTCCCCGGCGCGCGGCACCACGCCAGGGGCGTTCCGGCGGCTGGAAATAGCCGGTCTGCCGATTGCCTTCGCCATGCGCCGGCTGCCTGAAAGCCGCATTCCGGTGATTGCTCCCGACAATCATCGGGGCGCCTATCTCGCCACCGCTCATCTCGTCGGCAAGGGACATCGACGCCTGGCCTTCTTCGGCGGCTCGTCTGATCTGGTGGTCTATCATGAGCGGCTGGGCGGCTTTCGCGAGGCCTGCGAGACGCTCGGCATCGACGCTCGCGACGCGCTCATCATCGAGGGCGAGACCAACCGCAAGGGCGGCATGGCCTGCCTGGAAACGTCACTCGCAATGGCGGAGCCGCCAACCGCGGCGCTCTGCTTCAACGATGCCGTTGCCTTCGGCGTCATGCTGGCGCTGCGCAAGCGTGGACTTGAGCCGGGCCCGGATTTCGCCGTCGTCGGCTTCGACGATGTGGTCGAGGCCGAACATTATATGCCGCCGCTGACCAGCGTCGCGGTGGACTCCGCCGGTCTCGGCGAACGCGCGGCCCACGTCATGATCAAGATGATCCAGTCGCGCACCACGCGCGCCGAGGACCATATCGGCGCCGTCAATCTCGTGGTCAGGGAAAGCTGCGGCCCAGATCGCCGCACGCAAAAAAGGCCTACGGGAGCCGCGACATGAGCGTCAAATGGGGGCTGATCGGCGCCAGCACGATCGCCCGGCAATTCATGATCGACGCCATTCGCGCGCAAGCCGATGGCGAGATCGCGGCGGTAATGAGCTCCAACTCCGAACGCGCCACGGCCTATGCAAGGGAAAATGGCATTCCAGCCGCCGTATCAAATCTCGATGCCTTGCTCGGATCCGACATCGACGCGGTCTACATCTCGACCACCAACGAATTGCATCTCGAACAGGCGCTGGCCGCGATTAAGGCGGGAAAGCATGTGCTGTGTGAAAAGCCGCTGGCGCTGACCAGCGACGACGCGCGCAGAATGGTCGTTGCGGCCAAGGCCGCGGGCATCGTGCTCGGAACCAATCATCATCTGCGCAACGCCGGCGCGCACCGTGCCATGCGCGAGGCTGTTAGCGCAGGCCGCATCGGCCAGCCGATCGCCGCGCGGGTCTTCCACGCCGTCTACCTGCCCGAAAACCTCCAGGGTTGGCGCATCGCCAGGCCTGAGGCGGGCGGCGGCGTGGTGCTCGACATCACCGTGCACGATGCCGACACGCTACGCTTCGTGCTTGGCGACGATCCGGTCGAGGTTTCCGCCTTCACGCAATCCGCCGGTATGGCCGGCAGCGGGCTGGAAGACGGCGCCATGTGTATCTGGCGCTTCAAGTCGGGCCTCATCGCGCAATCGCATGAAGGCTTCACCACCAGATTTGCCGACACCGGCTTCGAGGTGCACGGCTCCCAAGGCTCGCTGATCGCCCGTAACGTGATGACGCAGAAACCGGTCGGCTCTGTCCTTCTGCGCACCTCTAGCGGCGAAGAGGAGTTGAGCTTCGACCGCGAGAATCTCTATGTCAGGTCGGTGCGCCGGTTCCATGCCGCGATCCGTGGCGAGGCCCAGCCGTCCGCCACCGGCGAGGACGGCATCTGGTCGCTCGCCGCGGCCGAGGCGGCATTGCAATCGGCCAATTCCGGCAGAGCCGTCAAGATCGACCCGAAACTCGGGAGCATGAATTGAGCAAGGTCGTTTCGTCGGCGCAGGCAGCCAGCCTGATCAAGGATGGCATGGTCGTCTCGGTGTCCTCGTCGAGCGGCCTCGGCTGTCCGGACGCCGTGCTCGCCGCCATCGGCGAACGCTTTGACAGCGAGGGCCATCCGAAGGACATCACCACGCTGCACCCGATCGCCGCCGGCGATATGTATGGCATCAAGGGCATCGATCATCTGGCCAAGCCGGGCCTGTTGAAGCGTACGCTGTGCGGCTCCTATCCGTCGGGTCCCTCCTCCGCCGAGCCGCCGCGGATCTGGAAGATGATCGGCGACAATGCCGTCGCCGCCTATAACGTGCCGTCCGGCATCCTGTTCGACATGCACCGCGAGGCCGCGGCCAAGCGGCCGGGCGTGCTGACCAAGGTCGGTCTCGACACTTTCGCCGACCCGCGCCACCAGGGCTGCGCGATGAACGCCGCCGCCGGCGAGCCGATCGTGTCGGTGCAGCAATTCGACGGCGAGGAATGGCTCTATTTCCGCGCCATCGTGCCCCAGGTTTCGATCATCCGCGCCACCACGGCGGATGAGCGCGGCAACCTGACTTATGAGCATGAGGGCGCCTATCTCGGCGGCCTGGAACAGGCGCTCGCCGCCCGCAACAATGGCGGCATTGTCATCGCGCAGGTCAAACGCGTCGTCGAGAACGGCACGCTGAAACCGCATGATGTGCGCGTGCCGGGCGTGCTGGTCGATCATATCGTCGTCGCGCCCGACCAGTTGCAGACTACGCTGACGCCTTACGATCCGGCGATTTCGGGTGAAATCTTCCGGCCGCTGTCGAGCTTCCGCACGCCGGAAATGAACGTTCAGAAGGTGATCGCGCGCCGCGTCGCCATGGAGCTTCGCGACGGCATGGCCGTCAATATCGGCTTCGGCATCTCGGCCAACGTGCCGCGCATCCTTCTGGAAGAAGGCCAGCACGGCAAGGTCACCTGGCTGATCGAACAGGGTGCTGTCGGCGGCGTGCCGCTGCTCGACTTCAAGTTCGGCTGCGCCTCCAATGCCGAGGCGATCATGCCCTCGCCGCACCAGTTCATCTATTTCCAGGCTGGCGGCTTCGACGCTTCGCTGCTCTCCTTCCTGCAGATCGACCGCCACGGCTCGGTCAACGTCTCGAAGCTTTCGGCACGGCCGCATGTCACCGCCGGCGCCGGCGGCTTCGTCGACATCACGTCGCGGGCGAAGAAGATCGTGTTTTCCGGCTTCTTCAATGCCGAAGCCAAGCTGTCGCTCGCCGATGGCGGCATCCGCATCGACGCGGAAGGCAAGGTCAAGAAAGTCGTCGAGGAGGTCGAGCACATCTCCTTCTCCGGCAAGCGCGCCGTCGCGCAGGGACAGGATATCACCTATGTGACCGAGCGTTGCGTGATGAAGCTGACATCAGATGGGCTGATGGTGACGGAACTGGCGCCGGGCATCGACCTCGAGCGCGATGTGCTTGGTCAAGCCGAGATCCCGCTCAATGTAGCCAACGACCTCAAGGTGACGCCGACCGCGCTCTACCAGGATCGGCCGATCGGCCTTTCGCTCAATGGCAGCACCCCGCTCGGAGGCGTGCATGGCTGAGCGCCTCGTCACCTTCGAGCAGGATGGTGCGATCGGCACCGTCACCTTGCGCCGGCCCGAAAAATTCAACGCGCTCGACATCCCGATGCTGCGCGCGCTGGAAGCGGCGCTCGACGAGGCGGAAAGCGCCGAAGGTGTGCGCGTGGTGCTCATATGCGGCGAAGGCAAGGGTTTTTGCGCCGGCGGCGATGTCGAAGCCTGGGGCGGCATGAGTGCCGCCGATTTCCAGGTGCAATGGGTGCGCTACGGCCACCGTGTCTTCGACCGGCTGGCACGGCTGCGGCAGCCGACCATCGCCGTTCTGTCCGGCCATGCGCTCGGCGGTGGGCTCGAATTGGCTGTCGCTTGCGATTTTCGCGTCGCGGAAACGCAGGTGAAACTCGGCTTTCCCGAAACCTCGATCGGCGTCGTCCCCGGCTGGTCCGGCACGCAACGCGCGGTGCGCCGCCTCGGCGCTCAGACGGTGCGCCGTATGGCTGTCGGTGGCGAGATTTTTCTGGCGGCGGAAGCGCTTGCGCTGGGTATCGTCGACCGCATCGTCGAAACCGGCAAAGCGTCGGGTGAAGCCAAGACATGGGCTGAAAAAATCGCCGAACGCGGGCCGCTGGCGACCGAAGCCGCCAAGCTGATGATCGCAGTGGCGGAAGGCGAAGAAAGCGCTGCCGCGACCGAAGCCTTGGCCAGCGGCTTCATAGCGCTCACCGGCGATCTCAAGGCCGGCGTCGGCTCCTTCAAGACCAAGCAAAAGCCCGTGTTTTCGCGTTCCTAGGACAGAGTGGAAATCACATGAATGCACCTCTCAAGATTTCCATGCCTGCCGAGGCCTCAGCGGCTCCCAAGGCATACAAGCTTCTGATCGACGGCAAGCATGTCGATGCCCGCGACGGCCGCATGCTGGAACGCAAGAGCCCCGGCCACGGCTTCACCGTTTCACATTATGCCCAGGCAGGTGCCGCCGAAGTGGAAGCCGCGATGCAGGCCGCGCGCAGGGCGTTCGAGACCGGTCCCTGGCCGCGCATGAAAGCGGCCGAGCGCGCCGCGATCCTGCTCAAGACGGCCGACCTGATCGAGGCGCGACTGGAAGACATCGCCCGGCTCGATGCGCTGGAATCCGGCAAGCCGATCACACAGGCGCGCGGCGAGATCGGCGGCGCCGTCGACATCTGGCGCTATGCCGCTTCGCTGGCCCGCACGTTGCACGGTGAAAGCTACGCCAATCTCGGCGACGCCATGCTGGGTGTGGTGCTGCGCGAGCCGGTCGGTGTCGTCTCGATCATCACGCCGTGGAATTTTCCGTTCCTCATCGTCAGCCAGAAACTGCCTTTCGCGCTCGCCGCCGGCTGCACGGCGGTGGTCAAGCCGAGCGAGATGACCTCGGCCTCGACCTTCGTGCTTGGCGACATCCTGCTCGAAGCCGGCGTGCCCGCCGGCGTCGTCAATGTCCTCGCCGGTCTCGGCGCCGATGTCGGCGCGCCGATGGTCAGCCATCCCCTGGTCGAGATGGTTTCGTTCACCGGTTCCACCCGCGTTGGCAAGATGACCATGGCGGCGGCCTCGAACTCCCTGAAGAAGGTGTCGATGGAGCTCGGCGGCAAGAACGGCCAGATCGTCTTTCCCGATGCCGATCTCGTGGCGGCCGCCGATGCAGCGGTGTTCGGCGGCTTCTTCAATGCCGGCGAATGCTGCAATGCCGGCAGCCGGCTGATCGTGCATGAGGCGATCGCCGATGATTTCCTGGCCGCGGTGAAGGCGTTGACAGCCAAGGTAACCGTGGGCGATCCGCTCGATGACAGGACCAAGGTCGGCGCGATGATTTCCTCCGACCATCTGGCCAAGGTGACGGATTACGTGGCGGCAGCCGCGAGTGACGGCGGCAGCATCTACAGTGGCGGCGCGCAACGCCCTTCCAATGCCGGCCAATATCTCGATCCGACGATCTTACGCGACGTCACCGATAACATGGCCGTCGCCCGCGAGGAAGTGTTCGGGCCGGTGCTATCGGTGCTGACTTTTGAATCGATTGAAAGGGCGTTGCACATTGCCAACAACACGCCCTATGGTCTGTCGGCGGGTGTGTGGAGCGCCAGCATCGACACCTGCATGTCGGTGGCGCGGGGCGTGCGTTCGGGGACGGTCTGGGTGAACACGTTCATGGAAGGTTATCCCGAACTGCCGTTCGGCGGCTACAAGCAGTCGGGCCTGGGCCGCGAACTCGGCAAGCGCGCCGTCGAGGACTATACCGAGGAAAAGACAATCCAGTTTCATCGCGGCCAGCGCACCGGTTGGTGGGTCGGCTGAGTTGGGAAGAACCCGGTGGGCTGCCACCGGTCGTGTAATGCAACAAGGGAGGAAGTACATGTTGCGCAAACTGCTTATCGGAACGGCGCTCGCTTCGGGCCTGGCTTTCGCGGCCCATGCCGAGGATGTCAAGGAAGTGCAGATGCTGCATTGGTGGACGTCGGGTGGCGAAGCGGCTGCTCTCAACGTGCTCAAGGGCGATCTGGCCAAGGAAGGCTATGCCTGGAAGGACGTTCCCGTGGCTGGCGGCGGCGGCGATGCCGCCATGACCGCGCTGAAGGCGATGGTCGCGGCCGGCAACTATCCGACCGCCTCGCAGATGCTCGGCTACACCGTGCTCGATTATGCCGCTGCCGGCGTCATGGGCGACCTCACCGAGACGGCGAAGAAGGAAGGCTGGGACAAGTCGGTTCCGGCCGCCCTGCAGAAATTCGCCGTCTATGAAGGCAAGTGGGTCGCGGCTCCGGTCAACGTCCACTCTGTCAACTGGCTGTGGATCAACAAGGCGGTGATGGACAAGATCGGCGGCACCGAGCCGAAGACCTTCGACGACTTCGTGGCATTGCTCGACAAGGCCAAGGCGGCCGGCGTCACCCCGCTCGCGCTTGGTGGTCAGAACTGGCAGGAAGCCACCATGTTCGATTCCGTCGTGCTGTCGACCGGCGGGCCGGAGTTCTACAAGAAGGCGATGAACGACCTCGACGACGCTTCGCTCAAGTCCGACACGATGAAGAAGTCGTTCGACAATCTCGCCAAGCTCGTCACCTATGTCGACCCGAACTTCTCGGGCCGCGACTGGAACCTCGCCACCGCCATGGTCATCAAGGGCGATGCGCTGGTGCAGGTCATGGGCGACTGGGCCAAGGGCGAATTCCACGCCGCCAACAAGACCCCAGGCACCGACTTCCTCTGCTATCGCTTCCCGGGCACCGACGGCTCGGTGATCTACAACTCCGACATGTTCGGCATGTTCAATGTCCCGGACGACCGCAAGGCCGCCCAGGTTGCACTCGCCACCGCCACTTTGTCGAAGAGCTTCCAGTCGGCCTTCAACGTCGTCAAGGGTTCGGTTCCGGCCCGCACCGACGTGCCTGACACCGACTTCGACGCTTGCGGCAAGAAGGGTATTGCCGACCTGAAGAAGGCCAATGAAGGCGGCACGCTGTTCGGCTCGCTCGCCCAGGGCTATGGCGCGCCCCCGGCTGTCGCCAACGCCTACAAGGACGTCATCTCCAAATTCGTCCATGGTCAGATCAAGACCTCGGACGAGGCCGTGACCGAACTGGTCAAGGCAATCGACGACGCCAAGTAAGCGTTACGCACGAAAACGCCTTCCCCGCTCCGGCGGGGAGGGTCCCGTGAGGCCGGTCGGCCGGACGCCGATGGGAGGAACCCATGAGCACAGTTGCGACAAGCCAGATCAAGCTGACGCCGGAGCATGCCCGCCCGCGCACCTCTGTGCGGTCGCGCCTGCAGGACGCCTTGCCGAAAATCGTGCTGGCGCCGAGCTTCGCTATCACTATCGTTTTCGTCTACGGCTTCATCCTGTGGACGATCTACCTATCCTTCACCAACTCCAAGACCTTCCCGTCCTACGCTATAACGGGCGGGCGCGCCTATCAGCGACTGTGGGGCTGGACTTTCGACACCAACCCGCCATCGAGCTGGTACACGTCGATCACCAATATGGGCATTTTCGGCTTTCTCTACATCTTGATCTGCCTGGCGCTCGGCCTGTTCCTGGCCATCCTGCTCGACCAGAAGATCCGCGGTGAAGGCGTGCTGCGTCCGATCTATCTCTACCCGATGGCGCTCTCCTTCATCGTCACCGGCGTTGCCTGGAAATGGTTCCTCGACCCTGGCCTCGGTCTCGAGCAGACGCTGCATCAATGGGGCTGGACGAGCTTCCATTTCGACTGGATCAAGAACAAGGATTTCGTCATCTACACCGTGGTCATCGCCGGTGTCTGGCAGGCCTCCGGCTTTATCATGGCGATGTTCCTGGCCGGCCTGCGCGGCATTGACGGCGAGATCATGAAAGCGGCGCAGATCGACGGCGCCACCACCTTCCAGCTCTATCGCCGCATCGTCATTCCGCTCTTGCGGCCGATCTTCCTGTCAGCCTTTATCGTGCTCGCGCACCTTGCCATCAAATCTTACGATCTGGTTGTGGCGCTGACCAGCGGTGGCCCCGGCGGCTCGGCCTGGCTGCCGTCCAACTTCATGTATGAATACACCTTCAAGCGCAACGAAATGGCCGTCGGTTCGGCAAGTGCCGTGATCATGCTGATGACCATCGTCGCCATCATCGTGCCCTATCTCTATTCGGAACTCAGGGAGAAGTCGCGATGAGCGCCGTGACCATTCCCACCCGCCAGGCCAGCGGCGGCATGAACGTCAAGATCGTCAACCGCATCGTCATCTACGGGCTTCTGGCGCTGTTCGCGCTGTTCTACCTGATGCCGCTGTTCGTCATGCTGGTGACCTCGTTCAAGACCATGGACGAGATCCAGAACGGCAACATGCTGGCGCTGCCCAAGGCGCCGACCTTCGAGCCCTGGCTGAAGGCATGGGGCGAGACCTGCGTTGGCCTTACCTGCGCCGGCATCAAGGGCTATTTCTGGAACTCCATCAAGATGGTGGTTCCCGCCGTGCTGATCTCGACCATGCTCGGCGCGCTCAACGGCTACGTGCTGACCAAATGGCGTTTCCGCGGCGCGACACTGGTGTTCGGGCTGATGCTGTTTGCCTGCTTCATCCCGTTCCAGTCGGTGCTCTTGCCGATGGCGACGATCTTGGGCAGCCTCGGACGGTTCGGCGTGACGCTGCAGAACACGGTCGGAACCAGCTTCGGCCTCGGCAACCCGACGGTCAACCTGGTGTTCGTCCACGTCGTCTACGGCATCGGCTTCACCACGCTGTTCTTCCGTAACTATTATGAGGCGTTCCCGACCGAACTGGTGAAGGCCGCGCAGGTGGACGGCGCTTCCTTCTTCCAGATCTTCCGGCGCATCATGCTGCCGAACTCGATGCCGATCTTCGTCGTCACCGTCATCTACCAGTTCACCAACATCTGGAACGACTTCCTGTTCGCCTCCGCCTATGCCGGCACAGGTGACGCGATGCCGATGACGGTAGCGCTCAACAATGTCGTCAACACCTCGACCGGCGTCGTCGAATACAACGTCAACATGGCGGCTGCGATGATCGCCGCGCTGCCCACCCTTCTCGTCTATGTGCTCGCCGGCCGCTATTTCGTGCGTGGCCTGATGGCCGGCGCGGTCAAAGGATAACGCAATGGCTTTTCTGGAAATTGATGGTCTGAGGAAGCGTTTCGGCCAGGTCGAGATCCTGAAAGGGATTAACCTCGAGCTGGAAAAGGGCGGCTTTCTGGTGCTGGTCGGTCCGTCCGGCTGCGGCAAGTCCACGCTGCTCAACACCATTGCCGGACTGGAGACGATCACCTCTGGCGATATCCGCGTCGACGGCCGCACCATCACCGATCTGCACCCGTCCAAGCGCGACATCGCCATGGTGTTCCAGAGCTATGCGCTCTACCCCAACATGACGGTGGCCGGGAACATCTCCTTCGGCATGGAGATGCGCGGCGTACCAGCCGAGGAACGCCAGAAGGCGATCGACAAGGTGGCCAAGGTACTGCAGATCGGCCATCTGCTGCAGCGCAAGCCGAGCCAGCTCTCCGGCGGCCAGCGCCAGCGCGTCGCCATGGGCCGGGCATTGGTGCGCGACCCCAAGCTGTTCCTGTTCGACGAGCCGCTGTCCAACCTCGACGCCAAGCTGCGCGTCGACATGCGCATCGAGATCAAGCGCCTGCATGCCACCACGGGCACAACGATCGTCTACGTCACCCACGACCAGATCGAGGCGATGACACTGGCGACCAAGATCGCGGTCATGCGTGACGGCGAGGTGCAGCAATTCGGCACGCCGGCGGAAATCTACAATAACCCGAGCAATGTCTTCGTCGCCGACTTCATGGGGTCGCCGGCAATGAACTTGATCCCGGCGACCATCGGCGGCAATGGCGGCGATCTGGCCGTCGTGCTTGATCGCGAGGCACGCCAGCCGATCACCTTGCCGATGGCCAACGCGCCGGCCGGACTGTCGGCGTTCAAGGGTAAGCCGATCATCTTCGGCGTCCGCCCGGAGGCGCTCACCGATCCGGAAGGCGCGGAACGCAACGCCTCGCAAATCGCCACCGCCGATTGTCATATCGAGGTTGTGGAACCGGCCGGTTCCGACACTTTCGCCGTCACCAATCTCGGTGGCAAGGGCGTGGTGGCGCGGCTGCGCGCCGATGCCAACATCCAGCCGGGCACCAACACGCCGCTGGCCTTCAACCTGACCAAGGCTGTGTTCTTTGATCCGGCGACCGAGAGCCGTATTCGCTGATGCGTGTCGCCCAAAAGTGGATCCGGTTTTGGGGCAACGACATGCATCAAAACAAAAGACCTGAAGCGGGTCGCATGTGTCAATTCAAACGCGGCGCGCTTTAGGCGATGGCAAACCCCGATATCGTCATCATCGGTTCCGGCATCGGCGGCGCCACGATCGCCTCTGGTCTGGCCGGCAGCGGCGCCTCTATCCTGATGCTGGAGCGTGGCGAGCCGCTGCCGGCAACGCCGCACGCGCGCGACACACGCGCCATCTTCGTTGACGGCCATTACCGGCCGAAGGAGATGTGGCGCGAAGCTGGCGGTGCCGCGTTCAACCCAGGTAATTACTACTATGTCGGCGGCAATTCGAAATTCTTCGGCGCGGTGCTGATCCGCTACCGCAAGGAAGACTTTTCCGCCATGGAACACTTTGGCGGCGTCTCGCCGGCATGGCCGTTTTCCTATGACGAATTCGAGCCTTGGTATTCCAGGGCTGAGCAGCTTTTCCGCGTGCGCGGCACGCTCGGCGAGGATCCGACGGAGCCGTTCCACTCGGTCCCCTATGCCTATAAGCCTGTGCCCGACGAGGCGCCGATCGCCCGTGCCCGAGCCGAGCTCAAGCGGCTGGGCCTGCATCCGGCCTCGCTGCCGCTCGGCGTCGATATCGACACCTGGCTCAGGGAAGGCAAGACCGGTTGGGACGCTTTTCCGAACACCGGCCATGGAAAGATGGACGCCCAGACCGCACCGCTGGCGGCAGCACTGACCGACCAGAACATCAAGCTCGAGACCGGCGCCTATGTCGAATATCTCGAGACTGCTCCGGACGGTAAAACCATATCAGCGGTTCATTACCACCAGAACGGCGAGCTGAAAAAGCTGTCGCCAAAACTGGTCATCCTGTCGGCCGGCGCGGTCAATTCAGCGGTCATCCTGCTGCGCTCGCCCTCACCCAGCAATGGCAAGGGGGGCGGCAAGGGGCTCGCCAACCGCTCCGACCAGGTCGGCCGCAACTTCATGAACCACAATTCTAGCGCCATGCTGGCGATCGACCCGCGCCGCAGGAACGATGCCGTCTACCAGAAGACGCTGATGCTGAACGACTACTATCTCACGGGCGGCAAGGGCGGCAAACCGCTCGGCAATGTCCAGCTTCTCGGCAAGATCGACGGCAACATGCTCAAGGCCAATGTGAAACGGGTGCCGAAATTCGCGCTCGATTTCATGGCCGGCCATGCCGTCGACTGGTACCTGATGTGCGAGGACCTGCCCGACCCCGAAAGCCGCATCATGGTCGACGGCAAGGACATCGTCATGCAATGGCGGCGCTCGAACATGCAGTCGCTCGACGGGCTGACCAAGGTGATGCGCGAGAATTTCCGCGCCTGCGGTTATCCCATCGTGCTGTCGCGCCCGTTCGACAAGCGCACGCCCTCGCACCAGTGCGGCACGGTCAAAATGGGCGACGATCCGGCGATGTCGCCGCTCGATCCGTTCTGTCGCGCCTTCGATCACCGGAACCTCTTCGTCGTCGATGCCAGTTTCCTGCCGAACTCGGCCGCCGTGAACCCGGCGCTGTCGATCGCCGCCCAGGCGCTGCGGGTAGCCGAACACATCCGCAAAACAGAGCTTGCCGCATGACCCGCCCGGCGGCCATCGTCACCGGCGGCGCGCGCGGCATCGGCTTTGCCTGCGCCGAGGCGCTGGCCGACGCCGGATTCGACATTCTCGTCGCTGACCTTGCCAAAACAGCCGCAGGCGAGCTCGCCGCTGACATCACCGCGCGCGGCGCGAAGTTCGCGTATTTCGGCTGCGACATCGCCGATCTTTCCACCCATGCTTCCCTCGTCGACGCCGCCATGCGCGCCTTCGGCCGCATCGATTGCCTGGTCAACAATGCCGGCGTCGGCGCCGTGGCGCGTGGCGACCTTCTCGACCTCAAACCCGATAATTTCGACCGCGCGCTCGGCGTCAACCTGCGTGGCACCGTCTTCCTCAGCCAGGCCGTCGCCAAGGCGATGCTGGCCAAGCCGGGCGATCATGCCAAGTCAATCATCACCATCACCTCGGTCAGCGCCGAGATGGCCTCTCCGGAACGCTCCGAATATTGCATGTCGAAGGCAGCGCTTTCCATGTGGGTGAAGAACCTGGCGCTCAGGCTCGCCCCGGAAAACATCGGCGTGTTCGAGCTGCGGCCGGGCATCATCCGCACCGACATGACGGCAGGCGTGAGTGCCAAATACGACGCGCTGATCGACGGCGGCCTGGTGCCGGCGAAACGGTGGGGCGAAGCCTCCGACATCGGCGCCATGGTGGCGGCGCTCGCTGCCGGCAGACTGGGTTTTTCGACCGGCTCGATCATCAATGTCGACGGCGCGCTCTCCGTGCCCCGGCTGTGAACGGATAAGACAATGACCGACTACATCATCGTGGGCGCCGGTCCGGCCGGCTGCGTGCTGGCCAACCGGCTAAGCGAGGATCCCTCCAATTCCGTGCTGCTGCTCGAAGCCGGCGGCAAGGACTGGCACCCCTATATCCACATGCCGGCGGGTTTCGCCAAGATGACCAAGGGCATCGCCTCTTGGGGCTGGTCGACCGTGCCGCAGAAACACATGAAGGACCGCGTCTTTTGGTACACGCAAGCCAAGGTGGTCGGCGGCGGTTCTTCCATCAACGCCCAGATTTACACGCGCGGCAATGCACGCGATTACGATGCCTGGGAGAAGGAAGAAGGGCTGGCCGGCTGGGGCTACCGCGACGTACTGCCCTATTTCAAACGCGCCGAGAACAACCAGCGTTACGCCAACGATTTTCACGGCGACCAAGGCCCGCTCGGCGTCTCCAACCCGATCTCGCCGCTGCCGATCTGCGAGGCCTATTTCCGCGCCGGCCAGGAGATGGGCATTCCTTTCAACCCGGATTTCAACGGCGCCAGCCAGGAAGGCGTCGGCTATTACCAGCTCACCCAGAAGGACGCCCGCCGGTCCTCCGCTTCGGTGGCCTATCTCAAGCCGATCCGCGACCGGAAGAATCTCATTGTCCGGACCGATGTGCTGGTCACCCGCATCGTCGTCGAGAACGGCCGTGCCGTCGGCGTCGAGGTGGTCGACAGGCCGGGCGGCCAGACAACAATCCTGCATGCCGACCGCGAGGTGATCGTCTCGTCCGGCGCCGTCGGTTCGCCGAAGCTTCTGATGCAGTCGGGCATCGGCCCGGCCGACCACCTGAAATCGGTCGGCATCACGCCGGTACACGATCTGCCAGGCGTCGGCTCCAACATGCAGGATCATCTCGACCTCTTCGTCATCGCCGAATGCACAGGCGATCACACCTACGACAATTACGCCAAGCTGCACCGCACGGCCTGGGCCGGGCTGCAATATCTGCTGCTGAAAAAGGGACCGGTGGCTTCCAGCCTGTTCGAGACCGGCGGCTTCTGGTACGCGGATCCGACCGCCGCCTCGCCCGACATCCAGTTCCATCTGGGTCTCGGCTCCGGCATCGAGGCCGGCGTCGAGAAGCTGAAAAACCCGGGCGTCACCTTGAACTCGGCTTTCCTGCGGCCGCGCTCGCGCGGAACGGTGCGGCTTAAAAGCGCCGATCCAGCCGACCATCCGCTGATCGATCCGAACTACTGGTCCGATCCCTATGACCGCGCCATGTCGCTGAAGGGACTGCGGCTGGCGCGAGAGATCATGCGGCAGAAGGCACTTGCCCCCTACGTGCTGCGCGAGGTGCTGCCCGGTCCGTCGCTCGCCAGCGATGACGAGTTGATCGACTATGCCTGCCGCACGTCCAAGACCGACCACCATCCCGTCGGCACCTGCCGCATGGGCCATGACGAGATGGCGGTGGTGACGCCGGATCTCAAGCTGCGCGGTATAGAAGGCTTGCGCGTCTGCGACGCATCGGTGATGCCGCGTGTGCCTTCTTCCAACACCAACGCGCCGACCATCATGGTTGGCGAAAAGGGCGCTGATCTGATCCTTGGCCGCGAGCCGCTGGCGCCGGCGGTATTTTCCGGCAATCGTGCTGCTTAGGGAGTGGTAAAATGATCAGGCACTGTGTTTTCGCAAGATTTCGTAGTGATGTGTCCCCGGCCGAGCGCACGGCTATCCACGCCGACCTCGAAGCGTTGCGGCAGGTGATCGAAGGCATGGAGACGGTTCAATTCAGCGCCAATGTCAGTCCGGAGCCCTTCGCGCGGGGTTTCAGCCATGGCTTCACCATCGATTTCCGCGATGCAGCGGCGCGCGACGCCTATCTCGTCCATGAGGCGCATCAGCGTGCCGGCGCCCGGCTGATCGCGACCCTCGAAGGCGGCACCGACGGATTGATGGTCTTCGACCTCGATCTTACGAAAAAGTGAACCGCCGGCCTTTCGAAAGCCGCCCGATCGCTGTTCTCTTTTGCCGACAAGGCGACATATCGTTCCTTTGGGGGTACAAAGGAGGACGCCTTGAACCTCACCGCCGAGCAGAAGAAAACCGTTCTGGCGTCATTTCTGGGCTGGACGCTCGATGCTTTTGATTTCTTCCTTCTGACCTTTCTGCTCACCGACATTGCGGCTGAGTTCCAGACTGATGTTCCCGCGGTGTCGAAGGCTCTGTTCCTGACCTTGGCGACCCGCTTCACCGGCGCGTTCTTCTTTGGCATGCTTGCCGACAAATACGGTCGCAAGCCGATCTTGATGCTCAACATCGTCAGCTATTCGGTGATCGGGGCGCTGGCTGCTTTCTCTCCCAATCTCGGCATGTTCCTGGCGCTACGCGCCCTGTTCGGCGTCGCCATGGGCGGCGAATGGGGCCTCGGCTCCTCGCTTGCCATGGAATCCATACCGCCGCGGGCACGCGGCATGGTCTCGGGTATCCTGCAATGCGGTTATCCCGCCGGTTACCTCCTGGCGGCGGTGGTCTATGGGCTGCTCTACAGACAGAAGGTCGGCGACTTCGTCCTCGGCTGGCGCTTCATGTTCCTGCTGAGCTTCATACCGGCGCTGATGGTGCTGTTCATCCGCTCGCACGTGCCGGAATCGCCCCCCTTCGTCGAGGCACGAAAGCAGGTCAGACCGGGGTTGCTGGAAACGCTGCGGAAGCACTGGCGCGTCGCGCTCTATGCCGTGGTGCTGATGATGTTCTTCAACTTCTTCAGCCATGGCACGCAGGACCTCTACCCGACCTTCCTGAAGAAACAGCATGGCTTTGATCCGCATACGGTGAGCTGGATCACCATCGTCGCCAATATCGGCGCCATTGTCGGCGGCCTGGCGTTTGGCGCGCTGTCGGAGAAGATCGGCCGGATCAACGCCATTACCCTCGCATGCATCATCGCCCTGCCGGCGATCCCGCTATGGGCCTACAGCTCCACGCCCTTCATGCTGGCCATTGGCGCCTTCATCATACAAGTCGCGGTCCAGGGTGCCTGGGGTGTCATCCCGGTTCACCTCAATGAGCTTTCGCCCGGCGCGGTGCGCGCCACCTTGCCCGGCTTCATATACCAGGCCGGCAATCTCGCCGCCTCCTACGGCGGTCCGTATCAAGCGGGGATCGCGGAAGCGCCCGGCGGCAGTTATGGTTATGCGCTGGCGCTATTTGCCGGCGTGGTCGCCGTCTGCATCATTGTGGTCATCCGCTTCAGTCCGGAGCGGCGCGGTCAGGTAATGACGGTGCTGGGTTGAAATGTCAGCCCATCCTCAGCGCGATGACGCCTGCGACGATGCTGAGCGCGGCTGCACCGCGCCAGCCCGTCATCTTCTCGCCGAGCGCGTAGACCGAAATCATCATGGCGAACAGGATCGAGGTTTCGCGCAGTGACGCCACCGAGGCGATCGGCGCCTTGGTCATCGCCCACATCACGATCCAGTAGGCGGCGCCGGAAAGCACGCCGGTGAACAGCCCGGTCTTCCAGTCGCGCGCCAACACCGGAAGCGCCTTGGGTCCTCGGAAAACGAGGCAGAGCACCAGCGCCCCAAGCGCATCGCAGATGAACAGCCAGGCGGCATAGCTTTGCGCGGTCGCGGCCAGCCGCGCGCCGCTGCCGTCGGATAGCGTGTAGCTGGCAATGAAGATCGACGTGCCCAGCGCGAATGCGACCGCGCGCAGGTTCAGCTTCTCCAGATGCGCCCCGCCGCGAAACGACATCACCAGCGTTCCGGCCGACAACAGCAGGATGCCCAAGATGGCAAGCGGTGCCGGCACCTCGGCGACAACGAACATCCCGCCAATCGCGGCCAGCAGAGGTGCCGTTCCGCGTGCCAACGGATAGGTCTGGGCAAAATCGCCGGCCTGGTAGGCGCCGATCAGGAAGGTGCGGTAGCCCATGTGGAAGATCACCGAAGCGGCGATATAGGGCCAGACTTCCACCTTGGGCACCTCGACGAAAGGCAGCACCACGAGGCCAGCGACCCCCATGCCGAACGTCATCAAAGTAATCGACAGGAAGCGGTCGAGATGTACCTTGACCAGCGCGTTCCAGATCGCGTGCATGGCGGCCGCGGCAAGCACAGCGAGGAAGACGAAAAGCGTCATATGGAGATCATCGACCTCCGGAGCCGAAGGGCGTTTCGAGATCGATGTCGACCTGGACGGGGAAGTGATCGGAAGCAAGCTCGCCTATATCGGCGCTGACCGAGCGCACACGCCCGGCCAACATGCCGCCGACAAAGCAATGGTCAAGACGACGCTTTGCCAGTCTGCCGTCGATGATCTTCTCATGCGTATGGAAATCACCAGCCGGTTCAACCGCCACGGCGGCGGCATCGACGAAGCCGTCGAGATAGGCTGCTCCACGATGATACGGCGTGCTGCCGACGATGCGACGGTATTCGGCGCTGTCCGGCTCCATGTTGAAATCGCCCAGCCAGATCGCCGCCGGCGGGCTTTCCGGCTCGACTTGCCCATGTGTCCAGTTACGCGAAGGTTCGTCGTCCACGCCGCTCCACGGTCCGCCTTCCCCCGGCGCCCGGCGATGCTGCGCCAAGAGATAGTCAATCTGGTCCAGCCGCTCTTCCGCGGCGATGTGCGCGAGATGCAGCGAAAGCACCCTGACCGACCCGGCCGGCGTGCGGATCATGCATTCGAGCGCGGCGTTGCGGGTGTTGAGCGGACGCAGCGTACGGCGCATCGGCAGCGCGTGCAGCCGCGACCAGACGATCGGCAGTTTTGACAGGACCATGGTGCCGAATTGCCGGCGGCGGTTGACCAGACGGCCGTCCCGCCATTCGCTGCCATCCATGTCGAAGGCCGGGCCATACACCCAGTGATAATCAGGCAGAAGCCGTGAAAGCAACTCCGGCTGGTCGTCGAAATTGCTGCGCTGCCAGTGCCGCTCGACCTCCTGCAAGGCGATGATGTCGGCGCCAGCAATCATGCGCGCGGCGCGCGAAAGATCGTAGCGCCCGTCGCTGCCGAACCCGTACTGGATGTTGTAGCTGACCAGCTTCATTGCTTATCCGGCTCACTTCCCGGTGTTGGCAGTAACGGTTCGGTCGATCGCTTGCAATGTGCAGCAGGACGAACGGGGCTTGGTCCAGCAGGGCGGCGGTCGAGACCCGGCATCTGCTAGTCCGTGGTCAGCGGCTGGAACCGGCCTGCCGGCGACGCCGCCAGTTCCGCCCAGTCGATCTCTTCCTCCAGCCGGTGATAGGCTTCATCGCCGATCGTGCCGTTGCTGCGCAGTTCCTCCAGCGTGTCGCGCTGGCGGTTGATAGCATAGAGCCGCAGCCGGTCGTATTCGGTCGCCGCCTGCGCATCCTCCGGATTTTCCGCGATCTGCCGCTGAGCCTCGTACTGCTCGCGCACGACGGCCGCCGCGGCCGACGTCTTGCGGCTCAACACGTCAAGCGCGGCCTGCATGACGGCAACACGCGCCTGAGCCACTTCGCGATCGACGCTCGTATCCCGTTCGAAGTTGAGTACCCGCAGCAAGGGCTTCAAGGTCATGCCTTGCAACACCAGCGTGCCCAGAACCACCGCGAAGGCGGCTAGCACGATCGGGTCGCGGCCGGGAAAGCCGGCCGGCAGGGCAATGGCCACCACCAGCGTCACCAGCCCCCGCATGCCGCACCAGCCGACCAGCACGGCGCCGCGAAATGTCGGCGCTTCTCGCCTTCTGTCTTCGCCGCCGAAACGGGCGAACCATCTGATGATCGCAACGTAACTCGCCACCCAGACGAGGCGTGCCAGAATGACGACAACCAGCACCGTCGCGGCAAAGAGAAAGGCTCCGCCCTGCCCGTCGCCGGAGAGCCGGCCGACGATAGAGCGTGCCTGCAGCCCCATCAGCACGAAAGCCAGCACGTTCAGCACGAACACCGCCGATTCCCAGACCGAATAGGTGCTGACGCGGCGTCTCGCCGACATGCGGCGCGGTCCACTGCGTGCAATGGTGATGGCATAGACGACGATGGTGATGATGGCGGAAAGACCGAGCCTGTCGGCCAGGATCCACACCCCGAATGTCCCGGCGAACTGCACCACGGTGCTGCTTGCGGCGTCGTCGATCCGGCTAAGTGTCAGCAGCGAGACACGGCCAAGCACATAACCCGCGGCCAAACTGCCAATCGTCGACAGCAAGATCACCGGAATGGCGTTGCTCAACAGGATCGAACCGAGTGCGGCCGAAACCGCCAGCCGGTAGATCAGCAGCGCGGTGGCATCGTTGAGCAGGCTCTCGCCCTGCAGGATGGCGGTGAGGCGGTACGGCACCTTGAATTGGCCGAGCACGGCGCTCGCCGCCACCGCATCCGGCGGTGCGACGATGGCGCCAAGCGCGACCGCCGCCGCGATCGGCAGCCCGGCCATTTTCCAGCCGACGAAGGCAACGACCACGGTGGTGAAGACCACGGCGCCGAGCGCCAGCAGCACCAGAGACAGCCTGTAGCGCTTCAGGTCGCGCAGCGACGTGTCATAGGCGGCATCGAGAAGCACCGGCGCGATGAACAGGGCAAGCGCCAGTTCCGGATCGATCTCGATCACAGGCGCGCCAGGTACAAAGGCAATCGCGACGCCGGCCAGGGCCAGAAGGGACGGATAGGGAATCTCCAGCCGTCGCGACAGCGCCGTCAGCGCGACGGCGGTCAAAAGCAGGATAAGCGTCAGTTCGAAAAGGGCCATGCGCTATCGTAGCGGCCGAATGAAACGATTGGCAGTGCCAAAGTCGTGGCCGTGAAACAACGGGTGATACTTCTGGCACGGGTTGTGTCGCCGCGGACAGCACGGGAATTCGGATTGCTGGAGCATCCGTTCGGGAGCGCCAACCGACCGTGGATTACCTAATGCAGCACCAGCATATCGCTCGACGAGAACGAAATCTCGGCCTTCTCTCCGACCGCGGGCGGCGGGGTGGCGGAGTTGTTGAACGTGTCGAGCGACACCGTGTTGCCGCCGATGCCGACACGGACTCGGATCACCGAGCCGAGGAAGTGCACTTCGGAAATCTCTCCGGTCAGGCTGGAGTCGCGGCCGGGCTGGCGGCCGAGCGAAATCGCCTCGGGCCGCAGCGCCAGCGACAGCGTGTCGCCGGACTTCGAGCCGTTGAGCTTGCCCTTGAGCGAGACTTCCTGCGTGTTGACCTGAACCTTGCCGGAGCCGGCATCGGTGACCTTGCCTTCGAGCACGTTCAGCGTGCCGACA
Organism: Mesorhizobium sp. B2-3-11; assembly: GCF_006442215.1. NCBI lineage: Bacteria > Pseudomonadati > Pseudomonadota > Alphaproteobacteria > Hyphomicrobiales > Phyllobacteriaceae > Mesorhizobium > Mesorhizobium sp. B2-3-11. The sequence goes on from NZ_VFVS01000002.1 coordinate 37,926, forward strand.
AAATTGGCGACGAACTTGGTCGCCGGCCGGTTGTAGATCTCGAACGGCGTCGCGACCTGCTCGGCTTTGCCGCCATACATGACGGCGATGCGGTCGGAGATCGATAGCGCCTCTTCTTGGTCATGGGTGACGAAGATGGTGGTGATGCCGAGCTTCTTCTGGATCGAGCGTATTTCCTCGCGCAGCGACACGCGCACCTTGGCGTCGAGCGCCGACAGCGGCTCGTCGAGCAAAAGCAGCTTCGGCTTTGGCGCGATCGCGCGCGCCAGCGCGATGCGCTGCTGCTGGCCGCCGGAGAGCTGGTAGGGATAGCGGTCCGCCATCTGCGGCAGCCTGATCATGTCGAGCATCTCGGCGACGCGCTTGTCGGCGTCGGCCTTCGGCATGCCGGCAACCTTCAACCCGAAAGCGATGTTCTGTGCCACGGTGAGGTTTGGGAACAGCGCATAGGCCTGGAACACCATGCCGACATTGCGCTGGTTGGGCTTCAGCCGCGTGATGTCCTTGCCGGCGACGACGATCTTGCCGGCCGACGGCTCCTCGAAGCCGGCGACCATGCGCAGCACCGTCGTCTTGCCGCAACCGGAGGGCCCCAGGAACGAGACGAACTCGCCCGGCTCGACGTCGAGGCTGAAATCCTGCACCACGGTATTGGACCCGTAGGACTTTCGCACATGCTGGATGGACAGGAATGGCTCGGCCATGGCTTTTTCTCTCAGGTCAGCGCTTTTCGATCAATTCGGGCGGTTCGCCGATTTCGGCGCGAAGCGGGACAGGATCTGGATGAGCGACATGCAGCCCCAGGTAATGGCGAAGGCGATGATGGCTAGGGCTGCCGGTTCATAGGCCCGGTTGGCGCCGACGTTTTGCAGATACGGGCCAAAGGCCGGACGGTTGAGGAGGCTCGCCATGGTGAACTCGCCGATGACGATGGCAAAGGTCAGGAAGGCGCCCGACAGCACGGCGATCAGGACATTGGGCAGGATCACCCGGCCAATGATCGTGCCCCAGCCGGCACCCAGGATCTGCGCTGCTTCGGTCAATGTCCGCACATCGATGGTGCGCAGCCCGGTATCGACGGCGCGATACATGTAAGGCAGAGCCAGCGTCGCATAGCCGATCACCAGCAAGGCATTGGCGCCCATATTGCTTCCCAGGAACGGCAGCGGGGAATTCGAGCCGTACATCCTGATATAGCCGAAGACGATGACGATGGCCGGAATGACCAGCGGCAACAGCGTGATGAATTCGACGATCGGCCTGAGCTGCGGCAGGCGCAGCCGGATCCAGTATGCCGCCGGCACCACGATCAGCACGCCGAGGATGATGGTGAAGACGGCCGCCACCACCGAATACAGGAAGGTCGACTGGAAGCGAGCGTCGCCCAGCACGATCTGGTAGGCGTCGAAGGAATGGACGCCGCGCCGCATGCGCAACGAGAACTCGACCGTCGCCATCAGGGGAATGAAGAAATAGGCCGCGCCGACAATGAAGACGACCCAGGCCCAGAATTTGCCCGACTTCATTTGAGCCACCTTTCGGACCGGGTCCGGAACCAGATGTAGAAGACGTTGGCTAAGCCCGTGATGACGATCATGCCGAAGGCGATGGCATAGCCGAGCTGCGGGTTGTGCAGCACGTCGCCATTGATCTGCGAATAGAGCTTAATCGGAACGATGTTGAGTGCCGGGCCGGCAAACGCATAAGCCGTGGCGATGGCGCCGAAGGAATTGGCGAACAACAGGATGACGGTGCCAAGGAAGCTCGGCCACAAGACCGGAATGACCACCATGCGCCAATACTGCGACTGGGTTGCCCCGAGCGTGGCGGCGGCCTCGCCCCATTCCTTCTTCAAGCCGTCGATGGCCGGCACGATGATGACCACCATCAGCGGAATCTGGAAGAACAGATAGACCGCGATCAGGCCCGATGTCGTGAGGAAATTGAAGCCCATCGCGTATATGTTGACATTGAGAACGTCACGCAGAAGCGTTGTGACGATGCCGACGCGGCCGAGGGTCGCCAGGAAGGCGAAGGCCAGCGGCAAGCCGGCGAAATTCGAGGCGACGCCGGAAAAAGTCAGGGTCGCCGAGCGGGTCCAGTTGGGAAGCCCGCCGCGCACGATGGCGATGGCAATCGCGAGCCCGGCAAAGGCACCGATGACGGCCGACCAGAAACTGATCTTGATCGAAACCCAGTAGGAAGCGCTGATCGAAGGATCACTGACCAGCTGCAGAATATTATCCAGCGTCAGCTGACCGTCGCCATTCTGGAAAGCTCCCAGGACGAGATAGATCGTCGGCAGGATCAGGAACATCAGGACGAAGATAAAGAAGGGCGCCACGCCAATCCATTGCATCGGAAAGCGGAAAGCGGTCGCCTCGTTCGGCGGCGCGGGCTTGGTGGTAACGGACTGATTTGAAAGCGTAAGATCGGTCATGCGCCGGCTACCGTCCTCGAGGGGAAGCCGGGCGGCGGCGAGGCCGCCCGGTGGATTTCAAGCCTTACTTGACGTTGGCGCCGACAACGGCGTCCCAGTTCTTGCTGATGGCCTCCTTCGCCTTACCCTGCTCGTCGAGCGTCGGGAAGGCGGCCGAGGCGTAGGATTCCGCCGGCGGCAGCTTGGCCAGCACGTCAGCCGGGATCTTGCCGTTCTTGGCGAGATCGTTGAAGCGGATCGGGTGGCAATAGCCCTTCAGCCAGCCGACCTGGCCTTCGTCGGAATAGAGATATTCCATCCATAGCTTGGCTGCGTTCGGATGCGGCGCGAAGGCGCTGATCGCCTGCACATAAACACCAGCGACAACGCCGGTCTTCGGCACGATGACGTCGACGGGCGGGTTGCCCTTCAGCGTATCGCGGCCAGCAAGCGCGTTGTAATCCCAGTTGATCAGGATCGGGGTCTGGCCCTGGGCAAGCGTTGCCGGCTTGCCGACGACCGGCACGAAATTGCCGGCGGCGTTGAGCTTCTTGAAGAAGTCGAGGCCCGCGGTGCCAGCGGCTTCACCAGCAGCCGCCCCACCGGAAAGGCCTGCGGCGTAGACGGCCTGGATGGCCTGGTTCGAAGCGCGCGGATCGCCGGCAACGGCGACCGCGTTGGCGAATTCGGGCTTGAGGAGATCGGCCCAGTCCTTCGGCGACTCCTTGATCAGGTCCTTGTTCACCATGAACGAGAGAACGCCATAATAGTCGCCGTACCAGGCGCCATCGGCATCCTTGGCGCTGTCCGGGATCGAGTCCCAGGTCGACACCTTGTAAGGCATCAACAGGCCATCGGCCTTGGCGGTCGGGCCGAAGGACAGGCCGACGTCGATGACATCAGGAGCCTGCGGGCCCTTGTTGTCCTTGTTGGCCTTGATTGCCTCGACTTCGTCGCCGGAGCCGGCGTCGGGGTTGAGTTCGTTGACGGTGATTTCCGGATATTTCGCCTTGAAGCCAGCAATGACGTCGCCGTAGCCGCACCAGTCATGCGGCAAAGCGATCGTGGTGAGCTGGCCTTCGGCCTTCGCGGCCTTGATGAGATCGTCCATCGAAGCGGCGGACGAAATCACCGACGACACCATGAGGGTCGCGGCCGAAAGGGAAAGTACTTTCCCCGTGAATTTGAACATGTGTTCTCTCCATTGAACTGACGCCGTTGGACGTCTGCGATGCGGTATCGTTTCCGTGTGACAGCCAAATGAAAGCTTTGTGAAACCAGCGCCTCGCAGCGTGAAAAGTTAACTCTTTTTAACGGACTGTAGCAATTAGCCATCACTTAATTTTCCGGCTAATCATTAATCCGCCCCTATATCGCCCCTTCCCCTTTCCTTTCCCCTCGTTTCTCGATCAACTTCCGCACCCCTGAACCGGCCTCAGACCGTCCCGGCGATCGCGTTTTCGAGCAGTGTCAGCGCCGCCTTCTTGGTCAGCTTGACCGGGTTGCCGCCGGCCGTTGGATCGACCACCGCCATGTCGGCGATCAGCGCCTTGCGCTTCTTGTCCATGTCGAGCCCCTTGATCAGGCCCGGCAGCGCGTGCGGCACCTTCAATTCCTTGCGCAGTTTGATGATTGCCTTGGCGAAGCCGTCGAAGCCGCCCTTGATGCCGCAATAGGCGGCAAGCCTGGCAATGCGCTCCTCGATGGAATCCCGGTTGAAGGCCAGCACGTAAGGCATGAACACGGCATTGGTCATGCCGTGATGGGTGTCGTAGAGCGCGCCGATCGGATGCGACAGCGAGTGGACGGCGCCCAGCCCCTTCTGGAAGGCGGCAGCACCCATGGCGGCCGCGCTCATCATATGGGCGCGGGCGACGAGGTCTTTGCCATTGGCATAAGCCTTCGGCAGGTTCTCGAACACCAGGCGTATGCCTTCGACGGCAATGCCATCGGCCATCGGATGGTAGCCCGGTGCGCAGTAGGCTTCGAGGCAATGGGCAAACGCGTCCATGCCCGTGCCGGCGGTGATGAAGCCCGGCATGCCGACCGACAGTTCCGGATCGGCAATGACGATTGCCGGCAAAAGTTTCGGGTGGAAGATGACCTTCTTGGTGTGGGTCGCCTCGTTGGTGATGACGCCGGCGCGGCCGACCTCCGAGCCGGTTCCCGCCGTGGTCGGCACGGCGATGATCGGCGCGATGGTATCGGAGTCGGCGCGCGTCCACCAGTCGCCGACATCCTCGAAATCCCAGACCGGCCGCGTCTGGCCGGACTGGAAGGCGATCAGCTTGCCGAGGTCGAGCGCCGAGCCGCCGCCGAAAGCGATGACACCGTCATGCTTGCCCTTCTTGAACACCGCGATGCCGGCGGTGAGGTTGGAGTCCACCGGGTTCGGCTTCACCTCGGAGAACACGCCATAGGGCACCTTGGCCTCATCGAGAATCCTAAGCGTCGAGGCGACGACCGGCAGTTTCGCCAAGCCCGGATCAGTCACGAAAAGCGGCCGCTTGATGCCGGTGGCCGCGAGCACCTCCGGCAATTCCTTGATGCGCCCGGCGCCGAAGCGGACGGTGGTGGGGTAGTTCCATTTGGAGATGAGCTTGGACATTGCTTGTCTTTCAAAAATCAGATGGCTTCGCGCAGGTGGAATGACTTCGGCCTCGTCAGATTGTCGTAGCCGATGGCCGACAGCCCGGCGCCCTTGCCGGTGTCCTTGACACCGGTCCAGACCAGCGCCGGATCGAGATAGTCGCAGCGGTTCATGAACACCGTGCCAGTCTCGACCCGGTCGCCGATCGCCACCGCATGCTCGGTGTCGCGCGTCCAGATCGAGGCGGTCAGCCCATAGGCGCTGTCGTTCATCAAAGCGATCGCCTCTTCGTCGTTGCGCACCTTCATGATGCCAACGATCGGGCCAAAACTTTCCTCGCGCATGACGCTCATCTGGTGGTCGACTCCGGTCAATACCTCCGGTGCCAGATAGGGCGAGCCGGCCTTGTCGTTAGCCACCTTCATGTTGATGTGCGCCACCGCACCCTTACGCAGAGCTTCGGCCTTCTGCTCGCGGATCAGGTCGGCGAAACGCGCCTGCGCCATCGGCCCCATCGTCGTCGCCTGCTCCAGAGGATTGCCAACGACATAATTCTTCGTCTCGGCGATGAAGCCTTCGACGAACTCGTCATAGACCTTCTCGTGCACATAGACGCGTTCGATGCCGCAGCAGCACTGGCCGGAGTTGAAGAAAGCGCCGTCGACCAGATTGGCGACCGCATGGTCCATCTTGGCATCGGGCAGCACATAGGCCGGGTCCTTGCCGCCAAGCTCGAGGCCAAGCGTCATGAAGGTGCCTGCCGCCGCCTTTTCGATGGCGCGACCTCCGCCGACCGAGCCGGTGAAATTGACATGGTCGATCTTGCCCGAACCCAGCAGTTTTTCGGTCTGGGCGTGGTTGAGAACCATGTTCTGGAAAACGCCCTTGGGCAGGCCAGCCTTGTCGAAGGCCTGCTGGAAGCGCTCACCGACCAGCAATGTCTGCGCCGCATGTTTCAGGATAACGGCGTTGCCGGCCATCAGCGCCGGTACGATGGTGTTGACGGCGGTGAGATAAGGATAGTTCCACGGCGCGATCACCATGACCACGCCGAGCGGATCCTTCTTCACATAGCGGCGGAAGCCGTCCTTCGGGTTGGAGGCCGGCATCGACTTGAGCGCCTGCTGGGCGATCTCGACCATATAATTGGTGCGCTCCTTGACGCCGCCGAACTCGCCGCCATAGCGAACCGGCCGCCCCATTTGCCAGGCTATCTCCGGCACGATCTCGTCGGTCATCGCGACCAGCGCTTCGAGCATCGCCAGCATGTATTTGCCGCGCTCGACGATCGGCGTCTGCGCCCACTTCTCCTGCGCCGCCTTGGCGCGCTCGACCGCGGCATTGATCGCCTGATCCGTCGCGATCGGACGCTCGGCGTAGATCGAGCCGTCGATGGGAGATTTTAACTTGACCGTTTCGGTCATTCGTTCAGTCCTCGCACTTCATGAATCTTGATTGGCGCCGCCACCATTCCAGTGATGGCCAGAGGGCAGCGGCGGCTTGGTTTAATATCGTTCGAACCCTCTGTGCAGTTCCCAATCCGTGATCCGGCGGTCGTATTCGAACTGTTCCCACTTCGCCGTGTGGACATAGTGCTCGAGCACATCCTCGCCGAGCGCCTGCTTCAGCATCTTCGACTTGGCCAGCGTCTCCGTGGCATCGCGCAGTGTCTTCGGAATCTCCGGCAAACGAGAAGCCTGATAGGCGTCGCCGACGAAAGGCTTCTGCAATTCCAGCTTCTCGTCGATGCCGGCAAGGCCGGCCGCGATCAGCGCCGCGAAGGCGAGATAGGGATTGAGGTCGGCGCCGCCGATGCGGCATTCCATGCGGATACCCTTGGTACCCTCGCCGCACAGGCGGAAGCCGGCGGTGCGGTTGTCCTCGCTCCACATGATCTTGGTCGGCGCGAAGGTGCCGGCCTGGAAGCGCTTGTAGGAATTGATGTAGGGTGCCAGGAACCAGGTGAATTCCTTGGCGTATTTCAATTGTCCCGCCGCCCATTGCTGGCCGAGCGTCGACAAGGTCCAGTTGGCCTTCTTGTCGAAAAACAGCGGCGTCTTGCCGTCGGCGCTCCACAGCGAGTTGTGGATGTGGCTGGAATTGCCGGCGAGCCCGTAATTGTACTTCGACATGAAGGAGATCGCCTTGCCTTCGGACTCGGCGATTTCCTTGGCGCCGTTCTTCAGGATGACGTGGCGGTCGGCCATGTCGAGCGCTTCGGCATAGCGCACATTGATCTCTTCCTGGCCCGGGCCCCACTCGCCTTTGGAATTCTCGATCGGAATGCCGGCCGCTTCCATCTCGTTGCGAAGCCGGCGCATGACGCCTTCTTCCTTGGTGGTGATGCCGATCTGGTAATCGCCGATATAGGGCGAAGCGGTGTCGAGACCTTGCCAGTGCTTCTTGCGGGCGGAATCATAGGTCTCGTTGAACAGGTAGAATTCGAGCTCGGAAGCGAAATAGCCGATATAGCCGCGCTCGCTCAGCCGCTTGACCTGTTTCTTCAGGATGGCGCGCGGCGAATGCGGCAGGTCGTCATGGGTGTGGTGGTTGAGCACGTCGCAGATCACCAGCGCCGTCTTCTCCAGCCATGGAATGCGCCGCAGCGTCGCCAGGTCCGGCTTCATGACGAAATCGCCATAGCCCTTCGACCAGCTTGCCGCCTTGTAACCCGGCACCGGTTCCATATCGATGTCGGCCGCCAGCAGATAGTTGCAGCCATGCGTCTCGTCATGCGCGGAATCAACGAAGTATTGCGCCAGGAACCGCTTTCCCGCCAGCCTGCCCTGCATGTCGACGATGCAGGCCAGCACCGTGTCGATCTCGCCATTGGAGACCGCTTTCTTCAACTGATCGAACGAGAAATTTCCGGCCATTCCTTTGGCACTCCAGTGCTTGGTCGTTGAAAGGGAGAAACAAAACCATGGCCGGCGCAATGCCGGCCATGGCCATGATGGCGGATGTCAGTGGCCGGTTTCGCCGACCGCCTGCTCCGCTGCCTTGATCGCGGCCTGGCGCGCCGCGATGATGTCGCCGAGCGGCGGCCCCTGGAAGCGGTTGCGCTCGAAAGCGAACCAGACGATCGCAGTCAGGATGAAGAAGCCGACAGTGATGTAGAGCGCCCAGTCGTTCGGCGGCTGGATGCCGATGATGAAGATCAGGACCATCGACACAATCGACAGGAAGCCGAACAGCATGAACACGCCGCGCCCCATGTTCCACGGCCCCATCTTGTCCCACTTCGGTGTGCCCCAGGCCAACATGCCGAGCACGATCGGCACGATGAAGGACAGGAACAGGAAGATGACGGTGCAGGACACGACGATGGTGTAGGCCGAGGTGCCGGCGACCGAAACCAGCGTCGAGCCCCAGACGAACAGCACCGACAGGATCGACGCCGTCCAGATCGCCGCCACCGGCGTGCGGTAGGTCGGGCTGACCTTGGCAAGGGCCGATGAACCGGGCAGGCCGCCGTCGCGCGAGAAGGCGAAGATCATGCGCGAGGCCGACGTGACGGTGGCAAGGCCGCACAGCAGCTGAGCGACGAAAACGACGAGATAGACGAATTCCTTGATGCCGGGGCTGACGCGCTGGTCGAAGGCCCAGAAGAACACGTTCCAGCCCTGCTTGGCGGCATCGTCCATGTTGGGGATCATCAGCACGAAGGCGACGAGGAACAGATAGCCGAACAGTGCCGACCAGATCACCGACATGACCATGGCGCGCGGCACCGAGGAAGCCGCCTTGATGGTTTCCTCGGAAGTGTGCGCCGAAGCGTCGTAGCCGGTGATCGTGTAGATCGGCAGCAAGAGCCCGAGCGCGAACACCCAAGCGTTCGAAACCTGCGGCCAGACGCCGCCGCCGGCATCGCCGGAGTAATTGTGGAACGTAAACAGCCGGCTGAAATCCCAATGTTCCGCCGAGATCAGGCAGACCACCGCGATCAGGATGGCGCCGAAGAAGATCAGATAGCCCGAGAAGTCAGTCAGCTTCGCCGTCAGCTTGATGCCGAGATGGTTGATCAGGGCCTGGGCACCGGTGATGATGATCAGGAAGATCATCTGGTTGGTCAGCGTGCCCTCGATGCCAAGCGCTGGCCCGAAGGCGCCGACGAAGAACGTCCAGGTGCCGACATTGATGGCACCGAGCACGGTGATCAGACCGAGCAGATTCAACCAGGCTGTCACCCAGCCGGTGCCACGGTTGCCGAGGATGGAACCCCAGTGATAGAGGCCGCCGGCGGTCGGATAGGCCGAGCTGATCTGCGACATGGCGACCGCGAAGGTCAGCGAGACAAAACAGCCGACCAGCCAACCGATGCCGATGCCGATGCCGCCGGCGCCTGAGGTACCTTGCGCCAGCGAATTGATGCCGCCCGAAAGGATGCAGATAATGGAGAAGGAAACCGCGAAATTCGAAAAGCGGCTGAGGCGCCGCTCCAGTTCCTGGGCGTAGCCCATGCTGTGGAGGGCCTTTACGTCCTCCGCCTTGTCAACGTCTGTATAACCCGGTGCTGTCATTGGAAGTCCCCTGTTTGTTTCTCAGCTGGCCGATTGGACTGACTTTCTGACTGAATGCGATCTGGGCCGCGTGGCCTCCTCTGGCTCCAGATTGGAAAAAATGCCGGTGAGCAGATCCGCCCATTTCCGCTGCCCGGTCTCGCCGGAGATTTCGTCGTTGCGGATCTCGATCATCGCACAGGGCAAGCCGCGCGAACGTGCGTGCCGTTCCAGCGTGAAATACACGCGGTCGGCCGGCGAATAGGGCTCGTTGACGCCGACGGTTACGCCGGCAAGCCGCTTGAGTGCCGCGATCAGCGGCGCCGCCAGGCGGCGATCCTCGTCATGGATAACGCCGATGTGCCAGGGCCGGTTTTTGGACTTGTAGACCGGCGTGAAGGAATGGACGGAGACCAGCCGCGTCTCCTGGCCGCGCGCCAGCCGCTCCTCGACGATGCGCTCGATCGTGCTGTGAAATGGCTGCCATGACAGGGCCACCCGCGCCGCGAGCTGCTTCTCGGACAGGCCGGTATTGCCCGGTATGGCTGTCGTTTCGCTGACCTGCGGCACCAGGTCCGGCGCGTCGAGCGGCCGGTTGCAGTCGACGACCAATCGCGAAATCCGGGTTTCGACCAGCGTGGCATCGAGTGCCTGCGCCATCCGCGACGCAACCGGCAGCGCACCGGGATCCCAGGCGATGTGGCGCGTCAGGTCCTCGGCGGCGAGGCCGAGCGTGCCGAATTCGGTCGGCAGGAAATTGGAAGCGTGGTCGCAGGTCAGTACGAAAGGGCTCGATCCGCCGGGGTTCATCACCCGCACGGTATCAGACGATGCAAGGCTGGCGGGCCGTGCTTTCTCCATAGTCTGCCGTCCCCGGGGAGCGCTGTATCGTATGTTACGTATTTTGTCTCATTGCGTCCCTGCGGATGATTTCATACAGTTTGTTTGGCTTTGTCAAATGCGATCTGGGGAAAAGACCGTCGACGGGCCAGGGTGGGGAAAAGATGATTTCCAACATTGCCGAATTGATCGCCGACCGTATCGGCGCGATGCCCGCCGGCGAACGGCGAGCGGCGCAGACGCTGATCGCGAACTACCCGATGATCGGCCTGAAGACGGTCGCCGAATTCTCATCCGCGGCCGGCGTCTCCTCGCCGACGATCCTGCGTTTTGTCGCCCGGCTCGGCTTCCAGAACTATCCCGAGTTCCAGTCGAGCCTGCAGGACGAACTGGCGGCGCAATTGCAGTCGCCGGCGATACGAACGCTCAATCCGCCCTCGCCCAATGGCGGCACGGTGTCGCCCATGCTGGAAGCGACGCTCGACAACATGCGCGAGACCTTCAGGCATCTGTCCGACAGGCAGCTTGCCGACATTGCCACCAGGCTGGCCGAGCGGCGCGGCAAGACCTTCCTCATCGGCGGCCGCTTCACCGATCCGCTGGCGCGCTACATGGCAGCCCATCTGGCCGTCATCCAGCCCGATGTCTTTCACCTCGCCGGCCAGGAGAGCATGTGGCGCGACAGGCTGATCGACATGGGCAAGCGCGACGTGCTGGTGATCTTCGACATCAGGCGCTACCAGGGCAGCCTCCTCCGCTTTGCCGAGAAGGCGCATCAGCGCGGCGTGCAGATCGTACTGTTCACCGATCAGTGGCTGTCGCCGATCGCCCGCTTTGCCCGCCATGTCATTGCCGGGCGAACCGCCGTGCCTTCCGCATGGGATTCTTCGGCGGCGCTCTTCGTTGTCGCCGAAACCCTGATCGGCGCTGTCACAAGGCAGCTCGAGGCCGACGGCGCCCGGCGCATCCGCGAGATGGAAGACCTGCGATAAGCAGATCCCCCGGGCATCGCATCGGCTCCGCTACAGCGTCCCGAATTCACGTTACCGAGATTTAATGTGCACGATTGCGTGATAATTGCCATAAACCAATATCGGGGTGTGGCGTGGCCGGTTGTTGCCGCCAGCCCGCATCGTCGCTGCATCCGCTTCCACCTGGAACCCAGCGGACGATTGTTGCCGCTGGAGTATCGATGTCGAGCTGGAAACAGATTGTCCTTGCGTTTGTGATCGTGGTCGCCGCCGTAGCTGCGTGGGCGCGTTTCTACCCCGGCGCTCCCGGAGTGCTGTCACGCTGGGGGATGGACTGGGCGTATGGCGCGACGCCTCCAGCAAAGGACACCGCAGCGGCTGGCGCCCGGCAGACGGGGCGCACCCGGATTGCCACGATCGTCGCGTCGCCAGCCAGCATGGCCACGATCAACGACCGCCTGCAGGCGATCGGCACCGGCCGTGCCAGCGCCTCGGTGACCGTCAATCCCTATAGTTCCGGCCGCCTTGCCGAACTGCTGGTCGAATCCGGCAGTCATGTCGATAAGGGGCAGATCATCGCCTCGCTCGATCCCGACACGGAGATCATCGCCCAGAATCGGGCCAAGCTCGCTTTGCAGGATGCCCAGTCCAAGCTCGACCGCGTCAAGTCGTTGCGTGCCTCAAACGCCGCGACGCCGGTCGCGGTCGCCGATGCGGAAGTGGTGCTGGCCGGCGCCAAGCTGGCGCTTCAGGATGCCGAGCTTGCGCTGCAGCGCCGCTCGATCCTGGCGCCGATCGCCGGTACCGTCGGCATCCTGCCGATCTCGGCCGGCAACTATGTGACCAACCAGTCGGCGATCGCCACGCTTGACGACCGCTCCTCGATCCTGGTCGATTTCCAGGTGCCCGAGCGCTTCGCGGCCGCTGTCAAGGTCGGCGCGCAATTGACGGCGACGCCGATCGCCAATCCGAGCAAGGCCTATACCGGGACGGTGTCGGCGATCGACAACCACATCGATGAAAAGAGCCGCACCCTGCTGGTCAAGGCCAAGATCGCCAACCCGGCCGATTCGCTGCGCGCCGGCATGTCGTTCTCCATCACCATGAAATTCCCCGGCGAGACCTATCCGGCCGTCAGCCCGCTGGCGATCCTGTGGGGATCGGAGGGCGCCTATGTCTGGCAGATCGAGGACGGCAAGGCCAGGCGGTTGCCGGTTCGCATCATCCAGCGCAACACCGAAACCGTATTGATCGCCGCGAAGATCGACAGCGGCGACATGGTGGTCACCGAAGGCACCCAAAATGTCAGCGAAGGCGGCGAGGTTCGCATCGCCGGCCAGGACCAGCGCGCCGCCAATGCCGCGGAAGGCTCATGACCGGCCCCGCCAACGCCTCCAGCGACACCGGCTTCACCGCGCTGTTCATCCGCAGGCCGGTGATGGCCTTCGTGCTGAACACCCTTATTGCCGTTGCCGGCCTCGCTGCCTTCTACGGTGTCGAGATCCGCGAATTGCCCGACGTCGACCGTGCCGTCGTCACGGTCTCCACCACCTTCGAAGGGGCCGCCGCCGAAACCGTCGACCGCGAATTGACCGACACGATCGAGGGCGCAGTCGCCCGCGTCTCCGGCGTCAAGTCGATCTCGTCTTCGTCCTCCTTCGGCTCGAGCCGTGTCACCATCGAGTTCAACGACGGGGTCGATCTCAACGTCGCCGCCTCGGACGTGCGTGACGCGGTCGGCCGCGTCGCCAACCAGATGCCGGACACGGCCGATCCGCCGCGCATCGTCAAGGCCGACGCCAATTCCGACGCGGTGATGCGGCTGGCGGTGACCTCCGACACCATGTCGATCCAGGACATGACGGTGGTGGTCCAGGACCAGATCGAGGACGAACTGGCCGCCGTGCCCGGTGTCGCCGACGTCCAGGTCTATGGCGACCGCGACAGGATCTTCCGCATCGATGTCGACCAGAACAAGCTGGCCAGCCTTGGCTTCACGGTCGCCGACCTCAGGGCGGCGCTTGCCTCCGTCGCCTTCGATTCCCCGGCCGGGTCGATCACCACGACAAACCAGGACCTGATCGTCCGCACCACGGCCGACGTAACAACGCCTGAGGAATTCGAGAACATCATCATTGGCGGCACGACGCGCATCCGCGATGTCGCGACCGTCACGCTCGGCCCCGATGTCGGCCAGACGGCGCTGCGTTCGGACGGCAAGACGGGCATCGGCATCGGCATCATCCGGCAGGCGGAATCCAACACGCTGGACATTTCGACCGGCGTCCAGGCCGCCGTCGCCAAGCTGCAGGAGAACCTGCCCAGGGGCATGTCGATCAAGATCACCAGCGACGACGCTGTCTTCGTCAAGGGTGCGGTGCACGAGGTCGAGATAGCGCTTGGCCTGTCGGTCACCATGGTGCTGATCGTGATTTATGTCTTCCTGCTCGACTGGCGCGCCACGCTCATCCCGGGCCTATCGATGCCGGTCGCCATGATCGGCACCATAGCCGCCATCTATCTGGCCGGCTTCTCCGTCAACATCCTGACGCTGCTTGCTTTGGTGCTGGCCACCGGCCTTGTCGTCGATGACGCCATCGTGGTGCTTGAAAACATCGTGCGACGGCGCAACGAAGGCATGGGCCCGCGCGCGGCCGCCGTGCTCGGTGCACAGGAAGTGTTCTTCGCCGTCGTCGCCACGACGCTGACTCTGGTCGCCGTCTTCGTGCCGATCTCGTTCCTGCCGGGCCAGACCGGCGGCCTGTTCCGCGAATTCGGCTTCGTGCTTGCGATGTCGGTGCTTCTGTCCTGCGTGGTGGCACTGACGCTTTGTCCAATGCTTGCCTCACGCATGCTGACCAGCGCGTCCCTCCACCACGAAAGCGGCCACGGCATTGGCGCGCGCATCGGCGGCGTCCTGAATGCCGGCTACAAGCGCGCCCTCCATGCATGCCTCGACGCACCGTGGATCGTGGTTCTGGTCGCGGTGCTGTTTGCCGGCATCGCGTTTGCGCTGTTCGGCACCATCCGCCAGGAGCTGACGCCAACCGAGGACCGCGCCGCCGTGCTGTTGCGCATCAACGCCCCGCAAGGCGTCAGCCTCGACTATACGACGCAGCAGATGCAGAGAATCGAGCGCCTGATCCAGCCCATGCGCGATTCCGGCGAGATCCGCTCGACCTTCGAAAACGCCGGCCAGAACGGCTCCTACAACTCCGGTTTCATGGTGATGACGCTGGCGCCGTGGGACGAGCGCAGCCGCAGCCAGCAGGAGATCATGGCCGAGATCAGCCAGTTGACCAGGCAGGTGCCCAGCGTGCGCATCTTCCCGGTCCAGCCCAACAGCCTCGGCATCCGCGGCGCAGGCAATGGCCTGCAATTCGCGCTGGTCGGCAACGACCGCAAAGCGCTTAGCGACGCGGCGGTCAAGATCATCGCCGAGATGCAGAAGGATCAGCGTTTCCAGACGCCGCGCCTGTCGATCGACCCGACGCAGCCGCAGCTCGCCGTGGCCATCGACCGCGAGCGCGCTTCCGATCTCGGCATCGACATCACCGGGCTCGCCAACACCATGCAAGCCATGCTCGACGGCAACGACGTCGTCGATGTTTACGTCGCCGACCGTAGCTATGGCGTGAAGCTGGTCTCGACCACCAACCCGATCAACGACCCGACCGATCTGGAAAATGTCTTCCTCAAGACGGCGGATGGCCGCTTCGTGCCGATGTCGATCATCGCCACGCTGACCGAGCGCGCCGTGCCGCCGTCGCTCTCGCGCGAACAGCAGCAGCCTTCGGTGGCGATTACCTCGAATCTCTCAGGCAATTTCGCGCTTGGCGATGCGCTGACACGCGCGCAGGAGATCGCCGCGCCGCTTCTGCCGCCCGGCAGCCGCATCCTGCCGCTGGCCGAAGCCGCGACTTTGGGCGAAACCAATAGCGCAATGGTCACCATCTTCGGCTTCGCGCTGGTCATCATCCTCTTGGTGCTGGCCGCCCAGTTCGAGAGTTTCGTCAGCGCCGTCATCATCATGGCGACGGTGCCGCTCGGCCTTGCCTGCGCCATTTTCGCCTTGCTGCTCTCGGGCACCAGCCTCAACGCCTACAGCCAGATCGGCCTGGTGCTTCTGGTCGGCGTCATGGCCAAGAACGGCATCCTGATCGTCGAATTCGCAAACCAGCTGCGTGATCGGGGCCTCGGCGTGCGCGAAGCGATCGAGCAG
Organism: Mesorhizobium sp. B2-3-11; assembly: GCF_006442215.1. Classification (NCBI taxonomy): domain Bacteria; kingdom Pseudomonadati; phylum Pseudomonadota; class Alphaproteobacteria; order Hyphomicrobiales; family Phyllobacteriaceae; genus Mesorhizobium; species Mesorhizobium sp. B2-3-11. Next base: position 53,467 of record NZ_VFVS01000002.1, read on the forward strand.
GCTTCCACCATTCGCCTGCGGCCGGTGATGATGACGATGATCTGCACAATTCTCGGCGGTGTGCCGCTTGTGCTGGCCGCCGGCGCGGGCGCCGAGGCGCGCGTGGCGCTTGGCTGGGTCATCGTCGGCGGGCTTGGCTTGGCGACCGTCTCGACGCTGTTTCTGACACCGGTCGCCTATCTCCTGCTTGGCCGTTTCGTCACCCCGAAGACCCACGAGGAAGCACGGCTGAAGCGCGAACTCGAGGAAGCCGCCTACACCAATGTGGAACCAGCGCAATAGAGATAGCTATTTCAGCAGCCGGCCTTCGATCGACCAGCGGGCGGCAAGGAAGTTCAACACAGCCGCCACAATGACGCCGCCGATCTTTGCCGGCCACACACCGGTGATACCGGCGAAGAGTGCGATCGACAGGCTGGAAACGCCGAGCGAAATCAACGCCCCAGCCGTGACGAACCGCAGGAAGGCGTCATGCAGCCGGATGGCGTGATTGCGCTCGAACGACCAGAAGCCATTCGCCACGAAAGAGAAGATCACGGCGATCGACCACGAGACGACATTGGCGGACAGCGGCGGGACATGCAGCTTGAGCAGCAGGGAGAAGCCGGCAAGATCGATGGCCGTGTTCGCCAGTCCGACAAGCGTAAAACGGACGATCTTGCTGCCGGTCGAACGCTGGGGCTGTTTGCCGCCGCTCATCCCATGCCGTCCATGATCTCGACACCGGCGCGGGCCAGGCGCGCGCCGAACGCGTCCGAGGCCAGAACCCCAAGTTCCACTTCGCGCACGCTTTGCATCGGATCGCGCGCGCACAGTGTTTCGTCGACATGGCCGGGGTGGCACATGAACAATCCATGGTCCGGCAGCGCTTCGACCGCAGCCTCCAGCAATGGGGCAAATTTTCCGGGTTGCCGCCAGTCATAGATGCCGGCGAGCGGCTTCCAAACGGCAAAGCCGGCGCGCTGCATCGATTGGTTGAAGCCGGCGGCCACGGCAGCGATTGCCGCGATCTTCGGTGCGACGGCGGCATCACCCAGCGCGGGAGCGCCGCGCAACACCGGCCTGCCCGCAGCTTCACGAAAATTCGCCCGCAGCCAGCCGCGCACGACGGGCAGGAAATGCACGTGCTGATGTCCGTCGATGAAGTCGGGCTTGCGGCCCAGCGCCTCGACGAAACGACTATATTGCGCGCCGAGTTCGGCATGGACGTCGCGCTCATCGATCCGGCTGCGCAAGACCGGCAGGGCCAGCGAACGAAGCGGCGGCAGCCGGCCCTCAGGCGCCAGGCTCGATTTGCCCGTGACGGCTGGCTGGTCCGTAAGGGTCAGGTGCAGTCCGATCGCCGCGTGACCGCACAGTGGCCTTATACGCGCCGCCGCCCCAGCCCATTCCGGAAAACCGGTCATGCAGCTGGTGCCGGTCAGGCGTCGCCGGTCAAGCAGGTCGAGAATCCCGGCGCAAACCCCTGGCGCCAGGCCGTAGTCATCGGCGATCAGGCGAATGCGCCGCGTCATCCGCGGGACGCGCCCGCGGCGCCGTCCGAAACGTCGCTGCGCACGACATCGCGCACGATATACACCGGACGGTCCTTGCTCTCCGACAGCGTGACCCAGACATATTCGCCGATCAGGCCAAGGAGGGTGAGGTTGAGGCCACCGAACAGGACGACGGCGACCATCAGGCTGGGATAGCCAGGCACTGCAATGCCGTAGAACATCACTTCGAAGAACACCTTGGCGCCGTAAACGACGCCCGCCAGCGCCGCCAGCATGCCGCTCAGACTGATGATGCGCAGCGGGATGACGGAAAACGACGTAAAGCCTTCCAGCGAAAAGGCGATCAGGTTGAGCCGGCTCCATTTCGATGTGCCGATGGCACGATTTTCCGGCGAATAGGGTATGGCTTTCTGGCGGAAGCCGGCCCAGGCGAACAGGCCCTTGTTGAAGCGCCGCTTGTCGCGCAAGCTTGTCAGCGCGCGCGCCACGGTACCGCGCATGACGCGAAAGTCTCCCGCATTCTCGGGGATATCGAAACGCTGGCTGCTGTTGATCAGGCTATAGAACAGCTTCGCCAGCTGGCTGCGCCGCCAACTGGCCTCGCGCCGGTCGTTCTGGGCGTAGACGACGTCGATATCGTGGTGTTCCACCAACTCGGCAATCATCTGCAGGCTGACATCCATGGAATGCTGAAGGTCGGAATCCATGATCAGCACCATGTCGCCGCGCGAATGGTCGAGGCCGGCGAGCACCGCGACCTCCTTGCCGAAATTACGGCTGAGCCGCACGACCTCCCAGGAACCCGACAGCGCCAGCGAAAACCGCTCGGCGCCATCGTCGCGACTGCCATCGTCGATCAGGATCTTATGGACGGCCATGCCGAAACGGCTTGATACCGCTTCCTCGAGCCTCTCGAGCAGCCCGGCAAAGGCCGACGCCGACTGCGCCTCATTGAAGAAGGGCGCTACGATGTCGAGTTTCTGCCGCAACTCAGCCATGTGCAACGGGTCCGACATTCACCGCCTTGTCGCGCGCCTTGGTCCAGAACCACCAGATCAGCGAACAGGCGATGAAGGTGACCGCGAGCGGCCGGAACCAAGGGTAGAAGAAATTATGCATGTGGCGCTCGACGCTGGTCAAACCTGTGAGGAACAATACCGTCGACAGCACCGAAGCCAAGACGCCACCACGCTCCTCCCGCCACAGTGTGGCGATAGCGAGACCGGCAGGCACGGCGATCATGGCATAGGTATTTGGCTCGACGCGCGGATTGAAGACGCACATGTAGAAGGCGGCCGTCAGGAAGATCGCCAGTCCGGCCATCCCGGGCTGGAGCTTGCGGTCGAACCAGAGGACGATCGATAGCGTAAGCAGTGCCACGACGACGCGCACGATCGTGGCGGCGAATTCAGGCATGGGCACTCCTGCCGAGGTGAAAGGCGCCGTGAAGTCGGTAGGGACAAAGTGGCCGGACTGGTCGACGGCCATCGAGGTCAGCATGCGGGCGAAATCACCGTACTGCGCGTTGAGATAGCCGGCAGGTGCGAAGGCATACGGTATGGCGAGCACGAACAGCACCGCCAGCACGAGCACGGGTATCAGCCGCAGGCGCAGGGCTCCCACCAGCAAAAGCATGATGATCGCGGTCGGTTTGGCAATGATGGCGACCGAAGCCCAGAAGAAGGTCTCGGCGCGCCGCCCTTCGAGCGCCGACAGGGTCAGGAGCCAGCAGGCGCCGGTCAAGAGGATCGTCGCCTGGCCGTTGCGGATCGCACCCAGCGCCATCGGCAGGGCAAGGAAGAGCCCGAAGGAAAGCAGCCACGGCAATTCCCCGCCGCCGATTTTGCGCACTTGCCGCATCGCCGCGAAGGTGAGCGCCGCGAAGCCCACCGCATGCCACACCACGCCGCCCAGATACGGTCCAAGCTTCAGCACCGGCACGTAGAGCGCGGCAAAGGCCGGCGCGTAGAGATAGCCCATCTCCGACCGGAGATTGTACAGCGGCTGGCCGCCGAGGAATGCCTCGCTGCCATATCCGTAGGCCTGCATCACCGTGCGCGTGTGGGGCGACCATAGCACCAGGCCGAGAACGACCAGGAACGCCCCGACCCACATGCCCAGCCCCAAACGGTCGAAAACCGGCTTGGAAATCGTCATCAACACACCCCGCACGCCATCGCGGAAGACGCCTCAGCCTGGCGTCGTCCCGGCATTCGATGGCGGCGGCATATCACGGACAAAGCGGCCAGGCATAGGGGGGGGCTCAATGGCGCAAGCTACGATCCGGCCGTTCCGATAGCGCCGGACACGTGATTGTGTCGGGCGTCGAGAGCAAGGTCACCACTTTAAGGCCGAATGAACACCTTGCCGTTAGGCTTGGCCAGTTCCGCCGGCACGCGTGCCATTGCCTCGACCAACGGAATGACCGCCGTCACGTCGGTCGACCAGCGTCCATCGGAAAAACGCTTCTGCGCCTCGAGGATCGCCGGACCACGCCGATCCCTGGATTGCCGCATCCATTCGCTCAGCCAGAAGCCCTCGATGTGCTTGTGCTGGAAGATCAGTTGGCCGGGTTCGCGGATGACCGTGGCCTCGGGATCGAGCCGGCCATAGATGATCCAGCGCGCCCGTTTCGGCATTGCATTGAAGATGGCTGAAGCCAGCGGGCCCGTGACAGCATCGAGGAAGATGCGCGGCTGTTCGGCCTTCATCACCTCGCGCAGCGTGGCCTCGAAATCCGGCGCCTTCTCGTTGAGGACATGCGCCGCGCCAAGCTCTTTAAGCATGGCGATCTGCTCGTCGCGGCGCACGGTGACAACAGGCCGGAACCCTTCCTCGCTGGCAAGGCCGATGATCAGCTTGCAGAGCTGGCTGGCGCCGGCGGTCATGACGAAGGCCTTCTCGCCTTCCTGTTTGACGATGTCGAACATGGCGATCGCGGTCAGCGGATTGACGATCATCGCGGCGCCGTCCTCGTCGCGCACCGTATCGAGCAGCGGAATGCAGGCCGCCGCCTCGGCGAGCGCATATTCGGCCCACGAGCCCCAATTGCTGAGACCGGTGGCGAAAGCGACACGCTTGCCGACGAGGCTTTTGGGATAGGGCTCCTCGCCGCCCGCGACGACCGTGCCGACGCCCTCGAAGCCGGCCGGCTGACCCTTGGCGCGCGGCTGGCCATACTGGCCCTTGATGAAGGCGACATCCGATGGATTGATCGAAGCCAGGCTGACCTTGATCAGCACCTGGCTCGGTCCGGGCGCAGGCACGGCGATGCTGCCCGGCTCGAGATAGGGCTCCATCGCATCGAGCGCACTGCCGCTCGGCGTCCTGGTATAGCCGTCACCGACCAAGAGCAGCGCCTTCATTTCGGAGGGGATGGTCATCACTGACACTCCTTGGTTGCCGCAGGCAAACCCATATGTGGCCAGCCGAACTGCCGCTCAGAGCTTCTCCTGCGTGTATTTCTTCAGCTCCGTACGCGCCACCTGGCGGCGATGGACTGCGTCAGGCCCGTCGGCGAGGCGCAGCGTCCTCAGATGCGTCCACGAGCGCGCCAGTGGCGTATCCTGGCTGATGCCCTGGGCGCCGAACATCTGCACCGCCTCGTCGGTGACCTTGAGCGCCACGCGTGGCGCGACGACCTTGATCTGGCTGATCCAGGGAGCGGCGGCCCGCGCGTCGCCCTGGTCGATCATCCATGCCGCCTTGAGGCAGAGCAGGCGGGCCATCTCGATCTCCATGCGGCATTCGGCGATGATGTCGAAATTGGCGCCAAGCTTCGCCAGCTTCTGGCCGAAGGCCTCGCGGCGCACGGAACGCTGGCACAGCATCTCCAGCGCCATCTCGGCCTGGCCGATGGCGCGCATGCAGTGATGGATGCGGCCGGGGCCGAGCCGGCCTTGCGCGATCTCGAAGCCCCTGCCCTCGCCCAGGATCAGGTTCGAGGCCGGTACCCGGACATTGTCGAAGCGAAGATGCATATGGCCATGCGGCGCGTCATCGTCGCCATAGACCTGCATGGCGCGGACCTTGGTCACGCCTTTCGTGACCGAGGGTACCAGGACCATCGAGTGGCGGCGGTGCTGCGGCTCGTTATCGCCGCCGGTCCGCACCATGACGATGTAGATGGCGCAGCGCGGATCGCCGGCGCCCGACGCCCACCATTTCTCGCCGTTGAGCACGTAGTCGCCGCCCTGCCGCTCGCAGCGCATGGAAATGTTGGTGGCGTCGGAGGAGGCGACATCCGGCTCCGTCATCAGATAGGCCGAGCGGATTTTTCCGTCCAGCAACGGCTCGAGCCATTCCCGTTTGTGCTCGGCCGAGCCGTAGCGTTCCAGAACCTCCATATTGCCGGTGTCCGGTGCCGAGCAGTTGAATGTTTCGGCGCCGAGATGCGCCTTGCCCATCTCCTCGGCCAGATAGGCGTATTCGACAGTGGACAGGCCGTAGCCACGTTCCGAGCCGGTCGACCAGAAGTTCCACAGGCCGCGCTCCCGTGCGGTCTTCTTCAGCCCTTCGAGGATCTCGCTCTGGCGTTTGCTGTAGACCCAGCGGTCGCCGGCCTTGCCGACTTCGCCCAGGAACTCCTTGTCGAGCGGCATGATTTCGTCGCGCACCATGGCCGCGACGCGTGCGTGGATCGGCTTCAGCCGCTCGGTCATGCCGAGATTCATCTGCGTCATCGATCGCTAACCCTTCATGCAGGCCGGGCATTTTATCCGTGGCAAGGATGACCGTACTTCGGATAGCCTTGTCAACGCGAACTGTTTGCCCGCGGGCGAAGGCGCGGAGAATTTGGATGAGCTATCTGGATGAGCTGTTTTCGGTTGCCGGCAAGACCGCGCTGGTGACGGGAGCGGCGACCGGCATCGGCCGCATGGCGGCAACCGCGCTGGTCAAGGCCGGCGCTAGCGTCATGATCGCCTCGCGCAAGGGCGAGGACTGCATCAAGGTCGCCAGCGAGTTGAACGGACTTGGCGCCCCGGGCCGGGCGGAAGGCTTTGCCGCCGACGTTTCCAGCGAGGTTGGCATTGCCGCCCTGGTCGGTGAGGTCAAGGCACGGACCGAAAGACTGCATATTCTGGTCAACAATGCCGGCGTGTCCTGGGGCGCGCCGCTGGAGAGCTTTCCCTATCACGCCTGGGCCAAGGTGTTCGGCGTCAATGTCACCGCGGTCTTCCATCTGACACGCGAATTGCTGCCGCTGCTTGATGCTGCTGCAAGCGAAGCCGATCCGGCCCGGGTGATCAATCTGGGATCGGTGATGGGCACGCAGCCGCTGGCCGACGATGCCTATTCCTACACCGCCTCCAAGGCCGCCGTGCATCATCTGACACGCACGCTGGCGTTCGAATTCGCTGGCCGCCGCATCACCGTCAACGCCTTCGCACCAGGCCCATTCCAGAGCCGCATGACCGCATTCGCCACCGGCACGGACGAACAGGCCAGGCATGTCGGCGGCCATGTCCCAATCGGCCGCATCGGCACGCCGGATGACATTGCCGGCGCAACGCTCTATTTGTGCAGCCGTGCAGGCAGCTATGTGACCGGCGCCATCCTGCCGATCGACGGCGGGCAGTCGGTGCAGCATGGGTTGACCTTATTCAAGGAATGACATTTCCGGCCGCAGAAGCCGGGAGTGAAACAGGAGGACATGAGCGTGGAACCGATCAGTCTCGATGTGCTTCTGGCCAGTGTCGGCAAGGAGGTCGGCGTTTCGCCCTGGCGCGTGGTCACGCAACGCATGATCGATCAGTTCGCGGACGCCACCGACGATCACCAGTTCATCCACTGCGATCCGGAGCGGGCCAAGCGCGAAACGCCGTTCGGTGGCACCATCGCGCACGGCTTCCTGTCGCTGTCGCTGTTGTCGGCGATGACGTTCGAGACCATGCCGCCGCTGGAAAACGGCAAGATGGGCGTCAACCATGGCTTCGATTCGCTGCGCTTCCTGGCGCCGGTGAAGACTGGCGCGCGCATCCGCACCCATTTCGTGCTGGCCGACGTCAAGGTCAGGCCATCGGGCTGGGTGCAGACGGCGCATGACGTGACCATCGAGATCGAAGGTTCCAAAAAGCCGGCGCTGACCGCCCGCTGGCTGACGCTGACCTTACTTGAACGTCAGCCCGAGACGGTATGAGCGACCCGAACGCGCTCGACCAGGCGGCGCTTGCGCCTTACCTCGAGGCGCACATCCCGGGCTTTTCCGGGCTCGCGGCAATCGAAAAATTCAAATCCGGCCAATCCAACCCGACCTATCTCCTGACGGCGGCAAGCGGCCGTTACGTGCTGCGCGCCAAGCCGCCAGGCCAACTCTTGAAATCGGCGCACCAGGTCGACCGCGAATTTCGGGTGATGGAGGCGCTTTCGGGCACCGCCGTGCCGGTGCCCAAAATGCTGCATCTGTCGGCCGAGGGCTCGCCGATCGGTCGCATGTTCTACATCATGGGTTTCCTCGATGGCCGCATCTTCTGGGATCCGGCACTGCCTGAGGCCCGCGACAACGATGAGCGCGCCGCGACGTACGATGCCATGAACGGCACGCTTGCGGCCCTGCACGATGTCGATGTCGAGGCCGTGGGTCTCAGCGCTTTCGGCCGCCCCGGCAATTACTTCGAGCGGCAGCTGGCACGCTGGACCAGCCAGTACCGTGCCTCCGAAACCGGTACCATTGCCGACATGGACCAACTGATTACCTGGCTGGAGATGCATAAGCCGGCCGATGACGTCAGGGCCTCGCTTGTGCATGGCGACTATCGGCTGGACAATCTGATCTTCGCGCCGGACCAGCCGAAGGTACTGGCGGTGCTCGACTGGGAATTGTCGACATCAGGCCACCCCTTCGCCGACATCGCCTATCAATGCATGCAATGGCGCCTGCCGCATGCATCCGGCTTTCGCGGCCTGGGCGGCATCGATCGCTCGGCACTCGGCCTGCCTTCCGAGGAAGACTATGTCGCCGCCTATTGCCGGCGACGTGGGCTGACCGGCATCGGCAATTGGACATTCTTCCTCGCCTTCTCCTTCTTCCGGCTGGCTGCAATCTGCCAGGGTGTCTACAAGCGGGCGCTCGACGGCAACGCTTCCAACCCGGAGAAGGCCAAAACCTATGGCGAGGCGGTGAAATTGCTCTCGCACCTCGCCGTCCAACTGATCAACAAGCAGGCGTAACGGGAGACGGGATGGGTCGCTTCTGACGCCTGCCGCTTGGGAACCCGCGGCGCCCTTGTTCGTTTCCGTACAGCGTATATAATTTAGCCAGGGCACCAACCAGACAAGGGCAACGGACTTGCCGCTGAGCCTCCAGAAACGCCGCGAGAAACAAAAGGCCGAACTGCGCTCGGAGCTTGTCGCGGCCGCACACAAGCTCGTCCAGGAAGAAGGCTATGAAGGCCTGACCATCCGCAAGCTGGCCAAGCGGGTCGGCTACGCGCCGATGTCGGTCTATTCCTACTTCGCTGACAAGCAGGACATCCTCTTCGCGCTGGCCGAGGACGCGTTTGAAACGCTCGCCCGGCGCATCGAGGAGCACCCGTCCGACGATCCGATCGAGGCCTTGCAGGCGGTGATGACCGAATATGCCGCCTTCGGGCTCGGCAATCCCAACGAATACCGCACTGTCTTCATGACCGAAAAGACCAAGCTGCCGGAAGGCAAGAGCTACGAGGACATGGAGGAAGGCAACCCGGCGATGAAGGTGCTGATCAGCAGGGTCGAGGCCTGCGTCGCCGCCGGTAAATTGCGTGGCGATCCGCGCGCCATCGCCACCATGCTGTGGGCGGTCGGCCATGGCACGATCTCGCTGCTGATCACATTCCCCTTCTATCCCTTCGGCGACGCGCAGGCTTTCGTGAAGCGGATGTGCGATTTCACCCTTGCCACGCTCAGCACGCAAGATGTGCCGCCGTTGACCGAAACACCGGTAAACTGCTGAGCGCGACCTCTTCGTTTTTCCAGATTTCCTCACCGCCTCTCCCAGCCAGAATGGGGCGGATTTCTTGGTTAACAAAAAGTCTACCGTACGTGTACAATTTCTCTTGAACTTCGCGATCGACGGACGTATTTGTACAAAACAACGTACATGTACGGAACAAATTCACCCCGTCGAACACGGAGACTAACCATGAAAAAGACACTCCTCACCCTCGCCGCCGTCCTGGCGCTTTCGGGTTCGGCCTTTGCCGCCAACAACACCCCCCACGCGGTCAAGCATTCGACTGCAGCGACCTGCGTCGACACCAAGACCAATGTGAAGCTCGATTGCGCTTCGACCGGATCGGTCGATAAGAAGGCTTCCACGGAAGCCACAACCGACGGCAAGGGTCCTAGGCTCGGGATCACGGTGAACCCGTGGATCATGCCGAGCGCCTACTGAGATTTTCCGAAAGTCTGGCCGGCTCAGCCGGCCAGATGGTGATTTCAGGCGATCGAGACCGGCAGCTTGGCCGCTGAACTTTCGAAGGCCGCGTCGATCAGCTTCTGCATGTCGGCGGCGCGCCGGAACGACGGATCGCCGTTCCGTCCCGTGTCCAGCGCATCGGCGAAGCGCCGGGCATTGTGCTTGACGTCAGGCGGCGTCAGCATCCGCCAACGGTGCTGATCGACGTCGTCACCCAGGCAGGCCGACAGCCGCGAAACCTTGCCGTCGGTCTCGACCTTGATCGCGCCCTTGGTGCCGTGCAGGGCCAGCGACAAATCATTGCCATGGCCCGTCGTGTAGCGGCTGGCCATGATCGTGGCCAGCGCGCCTGAGCTGAGCCGCGCCGTTACCGCCAAACTGTCATTGACGTCGAGCACATAGTCACCGATGCGGTCGCCCTCCGCCTTCGGAAACGTCACCAGATCGGCATGCAGCGAGACGATATCCTGGGCCGCGCCATAGGTCGCGAAATCGAGGATATGGATGCCGACATCACCCAGAACACCCGTCGAACCGTGCCGGCTCGACAGGCGCCACAGCCATTTGTCGTCGACCCGCCAGTCACCCCAGAACTTGCTGACCAGCCAGCTTTGCCGGTAGTTCGCCTCGACATGGCGCAGCTCGCCGATCTCGCCGGCCTCCACCATGCGCCGCGCCTCGTGGATCACCGGCGTGTTGCGATAGGTCAGGTTGACCATGTTGACGAGCCCGGCCGTCTCGGCGGCTTCGCTCATCGCAAGCGCATCGGCATGGTTCGGCGCCAGTGGCTTCTCGCAGAACACATGTTTCCCGGCGGCCAGCAGGGCGAGCGTCGTCGCCTTGTGGACCTGGTCCGGCGTCGCGTTGATGGCGGCATCGAACTCGCCCCAAGCGATCGCAGCTTCGAGGCTTTCGAAGAAATTGCCTATTTTGTTGGCGGCGGCGAACGCCGCCGCGCGGCCCGGCAGATGATCGACGCAAGCGACGATGGTACAGCTCGGAACCTGACCGAACTCCTCGATATGATGTGCCGCGATCCAGCCGGTGCCGAGCAAAAGCAGGCGATGCATCAGCTCAGCCCCCTCTCGCCGTCGGCATGCAGACGCAGGCCTTTCTGGACGATCTTCTCCTTGGCCTTGTCCGTCGGCACATTCGGCGCGTTGGTGATGCCGGACCATGCCGGGGCGGGGTTGTGCGCCCAGTGCACGGCGTTGCGCAGCACCTGCTGCACGCCTTCATTGTGATAGATCGGATAGGTCTCGTGGCCCGGTGAGAAATAGAAGATTTTTCCCGCTCCCCGCTGATAGGTCAGGCCGGAGCGGAACACCTCGCCGCCCTCGTACCAGGAGATAAACACCGTCTCCAGCGGCTCCGGCACCGCGAACGGCTCGCCATACATTTCCGTCTCGCCGATCTCCAGGCATTCGCCGATGCCTTGCGCTATCGGGTGGCCGCGATTGATCGCCCAGACACGCTCGCGCTCGCCCGCCTCGCGCCATTTCAGCGAACAGGGCGTGCCCATCAGCCGCTTGAAAATCTTCGAGTAGTGGCCGGAATGAAGCACGATCAGCCCCATGCCTTCCCAGACCCGCTTCTGGACGCGCTCGACGATCTCGTCCTTGACCTCGCCATGGGCGGCATGGCCCCACCATAGAAGCACGTCGGTGGCCGCCAGGCGCGTGTCGCTCAGGCCGTGCTCGGGTTCCTGCAAGGTGGCGGTGGTCGCTTCGATCCGCTTGTCCTGGTTGAGCGCGGCGGCGATGGTACCGTGCATGCCCAAGGGATAGAGGACGCGCACGGCGGCATTGGTCTGTTCATGGACGTTCTCGCCCCAGACAACGGCTTTAACAGGCATTTTTCCTCTCCAAAGCGCTTTGAGTACCGCATCCGATGAGGTCTTGGAAAGATGTCGTCGATCAAAATTTGTGAAATCAGGGCTTGCGGGCCTTGCGGCCAGGGACTGTCTTGGCCTTGCCAGGCTTGGCCGGTGCGCCGGGAATGGACGACCCCGTAATCGACACGGGATCGCTGGCTGGAAATGTGTCCTCGAGGCCTTCCTCGAGTTCATCTTCGGCGTCGGCCTCGTGATGCCGCTCATGTTCAAGCGAACGGACCGCCGCGGTTTTCGGCGATTTCGGCGCGGACCTCGACGGCATCGGCAGTTCTCCCTCGATTTGTCGCCGCACAACGGACGCGGGCGGCAAACGTTCCGGGGTCAGCCGGCGGCGTCGCGGGCTCCCTCGGACAGGAAAGTAAAGACATAGTCCGAGAAAGAACGCCAGCACTCGACCCTGAAGGCCTCGTCGGCCGTGCGCAACAGCACGATCTCGGCCTTGCCCAAAATGGTGCGCGAAGCGGCGCCCACCGGGAAGGCGTCGAGCGACAGATCCTGCGGGCAGCCCGAATTGATCGCGGCTTCCGCCGCCGGGCCGGTGACGGAAATCGCGATGTTGCGATGCGAGATGCCGACCGACGAGTGCAAGGTTGAAACCTTCGCGCAATCGGCGAGCGGGTCCTTGCCGGCCTCGTCGATGACAAGCCACTCGTCCGGCCCAAGCCACAGCGCCGTACGGCCGCTCTTCGACGCCGAGGTTTTCGGCTGCTTCGGCAGGGTCACACCGAGCGCCTTCGACAGAGCGGCGACCGAAGCTTCCGGCGCGCGCAGCGAAATGCGCAGGGCCGGCGGCAGCACTTCGACCTTGACACCCGTTGCGGAGACAGTGCGCCCGGCCAATGCCGGACGCCGCTCCGCCGAGGGCGAAGCCGTCGCGGCCGTCTTTGCAGCAGCTTTAGCCATTGAGGCGCCCTCCCGTCTCGTCGAAGAACACCATGCCGGCAACCTCCACTTCAATCACCCCGTCCGGCATCGGCACGTAGAGCGTGTCGCCCATCCGGTCACGCCCGCCGGCGACCAGCGCCAGGGCGATGGAACGGCCGCAATTCTGCGACCAGTAGCTCGAGGTAACGTGGCCGATCATCTTCATCGGGATTGCCTGCTTCGGGTCCTCGACGATCTGCGCGCCTTCTTCCAGCACCACCTTGGGGTCCTTGGTCTTCAAGCCGACCAGTTGCTTGCGGCCCTTGGCGACCAGGTCCGGCCGCGCCATGCCCCTGATGCCGACGAAGTCGGCCTTCTTCTTGCCGACCGCCCAGTCGAGGCCGGCGTCGTTTGGCGTCACCGTGCCGTCCGTATCCTGGCCGACGATGATGTAGCCCTTCTCGGCGCGCAGCACGTGCATCGCCTCGGTGCCGTAAGCGGTGGCGCCATGCTTCTGGCCCTCGGCCCACAACGCTTCCCAGACGGCCTGGCCATAGTCGGCCGGGACATTGACTTCGAAACCGCGCTCGCCGGTGAACGACATGCGGAACAGCCGTGTCGGCACGCCACAGATCTTGCCTTCGCGCACCGACATATGCGGCAGCGCTTCATCAGACATGTCGATGCCTTCGACCAGCGGCGCGATGATGTCGCGGGATTTCGGACCCTGCACGGCAATGACCGCCCACTGCTCGGTGATCGAGGTCAGCCAGACATTGAGATGCGGGAACTCGGTCTGGAGGTAATCCTCCATGTGGTTCATGACGCGCGGCGCGCCGCCCGTCGTCGTCGTGACATGGAAGCGGTCCGGCGCCAGCCTGCCCACGACACCGTCATCATAGATGAAGCCATCCTCGCGCAGCATGATGCCATAGCGGCAGCGGCCTGGCTCCAGCTTCTCCCACGGATTGGTGTAGAGCAGTTCCATGAACTTGGCCGCGTCCGGGCCGACCACTTCGATCTTGCCCAGCGTCGAGGCATCGAACAGGCCGGCTTGATTGCGGACCCCAACGCATTCGCGGTCGACCGCCGCATGCATGTCCTCGCCGGCTTTCGGGAAATACCAGGCGCGCTTCCACTGGCCGACATCCTCGAACACCGCGCCTTGCGCCTCGGCCCACGGATGGATCGCGGTTCTGCGTGTCGGGTCGAACAGCGGCCCACGCGCATGGCTGACAATCGCGCCGAAGGTGACGGGCGTGTAGGGCGCGCGGAACGTGGTCAGGCCGACCTCCGGGATCGGCTTGCCCAGCGTTTCGGCGGCAATCGCCAGGCCGTGCATGTTGGAGGTCTTGCCCTGGTCGGTCGCCATGCCGTTGGTGGTGAAGCGCTTGACATGCTCGATCGAGCGCATGCCTTCATGCACCGCCTGGCGGATGTCCTTGGCGGTCACGTCGTTCTGGAAATCGACGAAGGCTTTAACCGTCGTGTCCGGTCCGGCGCCGGGCGCCGCACCCAGCATGCCGCGCGACCAGCTCTCCGAGGCGTCCACCTTCGGTTTGGTCTCCTTGGCGGCTTTCGCGCCGGCATCCTTGGCCGCCTTGGCGCCCGCCGCATAGGCCTCGTCGACCGTCGCCGCCAGTCCGTCGGTGCCGTTGCAGGCGCCGACCGAGACGCAGTCCTGCGCGTAGGTGCCGGGCACGAACCGCTTGGTCTCGTCGTTGAAGGCGACCTTGCCGCGCGACTGCGAGAACAGATGCACCGACGGTGTCCAGCCGGCCGACATCAGGATCGCATCGACCGGAATTGTGCGTTCGCCGCCGCCATTCTTCGGCTGCACCGTCATCGACGACACCCGCAACTTGCCGCCGGCGCGGATCACAGCACGGCCGAAATTGATCTCGATGCCGAGCGCCCTCGCCTCGTCGATCACCGGGCCGGTCGGGTTGTCGCGCAAATCGACGATCGCCGCCACGTTGACGCCGGCCTTCTTCAGGTCGATCGCGGCGCCGTAGGCCGAGTCATTGGCGGTGTAGACACCGACATTTTTTCCGACCGCGACACCATAATGGTTGAGGAAGGTGCGCGCCGCGCCCGCCAGCATGACGCCTGGCCGGTCGTTATTGGCGAACACCATGTGGCGCTCGATGGCGCCGGAGGCCAGCACCACGCGCTTGGCGCGGACCTGCCATAGCCGTTCGCGCGGCAGGTCGTGGCCGGGGGCCTTCAGGTGATCGCTGACGCGCTCGACCAGGCCGACGAAATTCTGCGCGTAATAGCCGAACGCCGTGGTGCGCGGCAGCACGCGGACATTGTCCATCGCACCCAGCCTGGCGATCGCCGCTTGCGCCCAGGCAAAGCCGTCCTTGCCGTCGATCTTCGCGCCAGACTCGAAGCGCAGGCTGCCGCCGAACTCGGCCTGCTCGTCGGCCAGGATGACGCGCACGCCGGTCTCCGCCGCGGCAAGCGCCGCCGCGATACCAGCCGCGCCGCCGCCCAGCACCAGCACGTCGCAATGGGCGTAGCGCGAGGAATAATGGTCGGGATCGGGTTTGTCGGGCGAAACGCCGAGGCCGGCGGCTTCGCGGATCTTGGGTTCGTAAAGGCTCTTCCAGGCCGCCTTCGGCCACATGAAGGTCTTGTAGTAGAAACCGGCCGAGAACAGCGGTGATGCCAAATCGTTGACCGCGCCGACGTCGAAGGATAGCGACGGCCAGCGGTTCTGCGAATTGGCGGCAAGCCCGTCATAGAGTTCCTGTACGGTGGCGCGCACGTTGGGCGTCTTGCGCGCGTCATCACGCACGATCTGCACCAGGGCGTTGGGCTCTTCCGCGCCGGCCGAGAGGATGCCGCGCGGGCGGTGGTACTTGAACGAACGGCCGACCAGATGCACGCCGTTGGCAAGCAGCGCCGAAGCCAATGTGTCGCCCTCGATGCCGGCATAGGACTGGCCATCGAAGCTGAAGCGGGCGGTCTTGGCCTGGCTGAGGCGTCCGGCGCCGGGAATGCGCAACGCGCCGCTCATTTGGCAAGCCCTTCGTTGGAGTTTTTGGGCAGCTTGGAAGGTTTTGGCTCGCCGGCCTTGTAGGTCATGACGAACTTGTCGGTGACGGTGTCGCGCACCGCGTTGAAGAAGCGCGCGCAGCCATGCATGTGCCGCCAGCGCTCATAAATGATGCCCTTGGGATTCGAGCGGATGAAAAAGAACTTCTCGAAATCGTCGTCGCTCTCGCCGGCCATGTTGGCCGAACGCGCGATATGCGCCTCGCCGGCGTTGCGGAATTCGAGTTCCGGGCGCTCTTCCTCGCAATAGGGGCAGCGGATGAGAAGCATCGTGTTTGTTCCTACAATTCGCCGTGGCCGACGCGCGCGCCCGCCGGTTGATCGCAAAGCTTCTGGCCCATGGTCATGAAGGGAGCGACGAGTCGCAGCCGCTCCTCGACGCTCGTCGCCGCACTGAAGAGATCGCGGTTGGCCATGTTGCCGAGCGTCAGCTGCATCGGATCTGTCGTAACGATGACGCCACGCGGTTGGAAATCCTCGTCCTCATCCAGCCCATGCGGTCTGCCCTCGTAGAACATCACCACTTTCTGGCCGACGCTCCAGACGCAGGCGAGCATTCCCTCGTCGACCGAAAACGGCCAGCCGGTCTCGTTTCCGGCACGGCTGATCGGCTGCAGCCGCACCTCCTGCGCCGTCGGAACATGGAACATGCCCTGTTCCCCCGCCAGCATCAGCGGCATCGCGACAGCGATATCAGTCATCATCATCAGTGCGCCACCGCTGCGGCCGCCGCCTCGTCGATGAGGCGACCGGTGCGGAAGCGTTCGATGGTGAAAGGCGCATTGATCGGATGCGGATCGTCCTTGGCGATGGTGTGGGCAAAGACATGGCCCGAGCCCGGTGTGGCCTTGAAGCCGCCCGTGCCCCAGCCGCAATTGACGTAGAGGCCGGGCACCGGCGTCTTGGCCAGGATCGGCGAGCGGTCGGGCGTCACGTCGACGATGCCGCCCCACGAACGCAGCATCTTCATGCGCGTGAAGATCGGGAACATCTCGCAGATGGCGTCCAGCGTATGCTGAAGAATGTGAAGTCCGCCGGTCTGCGAATAGGAGACATACTGGTCGGTGCCGGCGCCGATCACCAGTTCGCCCTTGTCGGACTGCGAGATATAGGCGTGCACCGTGTTCGACATCACAACGCAAGGCACAACCGGCTTGACCGGCTCCGACACCAGCGCCTGCAGCGGGTAGCTCTCCAGCGGCATGCGCACGCCGGCCATGTTCATGATGACCGAGGAATGGCCGGCCGCAACGACGCCGACCTTCTTGGCGCCGATGAAACCGCGCGTCGTATCGACGCCTGTGACCGCGCCGTTGGCAGCCCGCTTGACGCCGGTGACCTCGCAGTTCTGGATGATGTGGACGCCGCGCGCCGAAGCGCCGCGCGCATAGCCCCAGGCGACCGCGTCATGGCGCGCCGTGCCGCCGCGGCGCTGCAGGGCAGCCCCGACGACCGGATAGCGCGCGTCTTTCGAGGTATTGAGCGGCGGACAGAATTCCTTGGCCTGCTCCGGCGTCAGCCATTCATTGTCGATGCCGTTCAGCCGGTTGGCATGGACATGGCGCTTCAGCACCTGGATGTCGTGCACATTGTGGGCGAGCATCATGACGCCGCGCGCCGAATACATGACGTTGTAGTTGAGCTCCTGGGAGAGCCCGTCCCACAGCTTCAGCGCATGGTCGTAAATCCCTGCGCTCTCGTCATAGAGATAGTTGGATCGGATGATGGTGGTGTTGCGGCCGGTATTGCCGCCGCCCAGCCAGCCCTTTTCCAGCACCGCGACATTGGTGATGCCGTGCACGGTGGCGAGATAATAGGCGGTGGCCAATCCATGACCGCCGGCGCCGACGATGATGACGTCGTATTCCTTCCTGGGCTCCGGCGAGGACCATTGTTCCTCCCAGCCCTTGTGGCCGCGCATGGCCTCGCGGGCGATGGCGAATACAGAGTATTTCTTCACGGTCCAGCCTCGCGCCAAAAGGTCTCGCGGAGTGCAGCCGGGTCTTCCTTCGGCCCAGCGCGCGAGGTGTATCACTAGCGAAACAGCGCTGCCATCCTTGCGCTGTTTGCGACGGCGCTTGCCGTTTTGCGCCGCGCTGAAAAAGAGGTATCCGGTCTGGCCCCGATGATTGCCTTCAGTCACACTTCCCGGCGTCGGGGATTCGGAGGATGGATGGTGGGCAACGCTTGGTGGAATCTCACATTGCGCTTCCTGCTGGAGCTGGCAGCCTTGCTTGGCCTCGGCATGGCAGGCTGGAGCCTTTTCGAGGGCTGGTGGCACTGGGTCCTGGCCCTTGCCTTGCCACTCATCGCTGCAGCGTTGTGGGGGATTTTTGCCGTGCCCGGCGATCCAAGCCGTTCAGGGAGTGCACCGGTACAGGTGCCGGGCGCTGTCAGGCTGGCGCTGGAATTCGTCGTCATGTTCGGCGGCGCGGCCGGTTTCCATGTGGCAGGCCATGCCGCCACGGGCACCATCATGGCCGTGCTGATCGTCATCAGCTACGTGTTCTCGCTGGACCGATTGGCTTGGCTGCTCCGGCAATAGTTGACGCGAGCCTCTGCGGTTTTCGGGTGGCTGCTGTCCTGCCGATTTGCGATGAAGCATCCGATCGCCGGCAAAGCTGGCGCGAAGGACAAGGATGCCAAACATGCTCGCACTTTCCAACAAGATCGCCATCGTCACCGGCGCCAGTTCCGGCATCGGCCATGCCACCGCCAAACTGTTCGCGGAGGAAGGCGCCAAGCTGGTCATTTCCGCTCGCCGCCAGACCGAGCTTGATGCACTCGCCGCTGAAATCGAGGACGCCGGAGGCACGGCTGTCGCTCTCGCGGGGGATGTTACCGACGAGACCTACGCGAAAGCTCTCGTCGAGCTGGCGGTCGGCAGCTTCGGTGGACTCGACATCGCGTTGAACAATGCCGGCTCCGTCGGACCGATGGGTCCTGTCCCCGACATGTCGGCACAGACATGGCACGGAACGATGGACACCAATCTGACCAGCGCCTTTCTCGGTGCGAAGTATCAGATACCGGCCATGCTCGAGCACGGCGGCGGCTCGCTGATCTTCACGTCGAGCTTTGTCGGTTACACCGCCGGCATGCCGGGCATGGCCGCCTACGCCGCGGCCAAGGCCGGCCTGATCGGATTGACGCAGGTGTTGGCCGCCGAATACGGACCGAAGGGGCTGCGCGTCAACGCGCTGCTGCCCGGCGGGACCGACACGCCAGGCGCGACGACGACCACGCCTGAGGCCCGCGCCTTCGTCGAGGGCCTCCACGCCCTGAAGCGCATGGCGCAGCCGCAAGAGATCGCCCGCTCCGCGCTTTACCTTGCCTCCGACGCCTCGAGCTTCACCACGGGAACCGCGCTGTTTGCGGATGGCGGAGTGTCGATCAACCGGACGTGAAGGATTTTTTGCCGGGACAGGCCTGTTCGTCGTTGTGACGCAGGCCGCCGGTCTTGCTTTTTCGGCGCGATTTGGCGATTCCGTTTCTATCTAAACGGGTCTTCTTGCCAAGACGGGTCCTGGAACCATGATGCTGATCCGAACCTATGTCGCCCAGAGTGCAATCGAAGGCGTCGGCATGTTCGCTGCCGAGCCCATCCGGAAGGGCGCCTCGATCTGGCGCCTGGATCCGGATTTCGATCGGCTGATCCCGATGGACAAATACGAGACGGCGCCGCAGCCCCTGAAGGAATTGCTCGACCGTTATGCCTATCCGAGCCCGGACAAGCCCGGGTTCATCGTCTATGAGGTCGACAATGGCCGCTTCATGAACCATTCGGCGACCCCGAACACCGATTTTTCGCAATATGGCGGCGCCACCGCGACCCGGGATATCGCCGTCGGCGAGGAGATCACCTGCGATTACGGTGAGTTCTTCGAGGATTTCGAGCGGCTGCACCTGGCCACGGCGTAACAGGCACCCTATCTCCAGGCGACCGTGGCAATTGGCTGTCGTCCGTCATTTCGACTGTGGACAGCGAGGCTTGATTCTGCTATCAGCCGCCACAATTCGTGGTGTCGAGCGCCGCGGAGGCTTGTGGCTATGGCTGCTTGCCTGTTGATATCAAACCCGAAAGACAGGATTGCCCGTGCAGGTACTCGTCCGCGACAATAACGTTGATCAGGCGCTTCGCGCGCTGAAGAAGAAGATGCAGCGCGAGGGCATTTTCCGCGAAATGAAGATGCGCGGCCACTACGAGAAGCCTTCCGAGAAGCGCGCCCGTGAAAAGGCCGAAGCCGTTCGCCGCGCCCGCAAGCTGGCCCGCAAGCGCGCACAGCGCGAAGGCCTGCTGCCGATGACCCCGCGTCCGGTTGCTGCTGGCGGTGCCGCCGGTGCAGCGCGTCCGCCGCGCTGATTATCGCCAATATTTCGTCCTTTTCGAAGGATACCAGGGTGGCGCGATGCGGAATCGCCGCCACCCTTTTATTTTGATTGTGACCCGGCCCGGAGGGGGGAACCGGACCTGAACGACGGCGCAAGTGAGGACAGGGCAGACATGAACGCAACAAGCGTGGAGCGCGGGACCGCATTGCGTGGTTTCGCCCTGACAGCGGCCCTGCTTTCCGGACTGGTGCTTGCCGGCTGCCAGACGTCGGGCCCGGCCGGCGAGTTCAACAACATCGACAAGGCGCAAGGCTCGAGCGAGAACATCTCCTCGCTGTCGGCGGTCATCCAGCGCAATCCCCAGGATCCTGAAGGCTACAATGTGCGCGGTTCGGCCTATGGCCGCGGCGGCCAGTACCAGCAGGCGCTCAAGGACTTCAACCAGGCCATCCAGCTCAACCCGAATTTCTACCAGGCCTATTCGAACCGGGCCCTCATCCAGCGCTTCCTCGGCAACCAGGAAGCCGCACTCGCGGACTACAATCGCTCGATCCAGATCAACGGCAATTACGACGCCGCCTATATCGGCCGCGGCAATCTCTACCGCAAGGCGGGCCGCACCCAGGATGCCTTCACCGACTTCCAGAAGGCGATCCAGCTCGACACGACGGATGCCCGCGCATACCACAATCGCGGCCTGATCTATCAGAGCCAGGGCCAACACAAATTCGCCATCGAGGACTTCTC
Organism: Mesorhizobium sp. B2-3-11; assembly: GCF_006442215.1. Lineage (NCBI taxonomy): Bacteria > Pseudomonadati > Pseudomonadota > Alphaproteobacteria > Hyphomicrobiales > Phyllobacteriaceae > Mesorhizobium > Mesorhizobium sp. B2-3-11. Next base: position 74,261 of record NZ_VFVS01000002.1, read on the forward strand.
GACCGCCATCTCGCTGGCCCCTGACGCCGCCGAGCCCTACAACGGCCGTGGCCTCTCCTATCTTGCGACCGGCGACGAGGACAACGCCTTCTCCGACTTCAACATGGCCATCAAGCTCGACGGCCAGAACGCCGAGGCCTGGGCCAACCAGGCGCTGATCTACGAACGGCGCGGCGACAAGGCAAAGGCGGCGAAGGCCTATCGCGAGGCCGTGCGCCTCAACCCCACCTACCAGCCGGCCAAGGACGGCCTCGCCCGCGTCAGCTGACATCGGCTTCCGCAAGCCCGCGCCAAGCGCCCCATTGCATCGTGCGTGTGCGAAAGGACACGCGGCGCGGCGGATCGCCGCCAATCCGGCAGCCGTGTGTTAACCCCCGCGACAAGCCGTTAACCCCTGCCTTGTTCGCGCCAAGTTTTCGGCGGAACGGTCGCGGCGCTCGAGACGTTACTGAAGACTGATTGCGAAAGGACCCTCCCCATGATCAAGAAACTCGTCTGCGCCGCTGCTCTTGCAACGACCGTTTTCGCTGCCGCTCCGGCCAGCGCCGGCAGGCTGCAACTCGGCACGCTCGACTGCACCATCGATGGCGGCACCGGCTATATCGTGACGTCCAACAAGGGCGTGTCCTGCGTCTTCCGGCCCCATCATCACGGGCCGTCGGAAATCTATACAGGCGTCATCTCGAAGCTCGGTGTCGATGTCGGCAAGACGCATCAGGGCCAGCTCATCTGGGCGGTTTTTGCCGCGACGCGCGACCGTGACGCGGGCGACCTTGCCGGCAGCTACTACGGCGTCAACGCCGAGGCGAGCGTTGTGACCGGTGGCGGCGCCAACCTGCTCGTCGGTGGCTTCGACAGCGCCTTCATGCTGGAGCCGCTCAGCGTCCAGGCGCAGACCGGCGTCAATCTCGCCGTGGCGGTGACTTCGCTGGAGCTGATCCACTCGCTCAAATAAGCGGTTTAGGGCCTCGGCTCCAGACCCTCCACTCTGCGGCGCGGAACCGAATAGGATGGTTCCGCGCCGTTTGTTTTTTGGGGGACGCCATGCCGAGGACAGCTATCGCCGCTGCCAGGATTGCAAATCATGCTTGCCGGCAAGCGGTGCATCCAGGACGACGCTGGTCCAAACATATCTCGAAAAAATCGCTTGAGCTCAATCGCGGTTGAGGTTCTACAAACCCGTCCCGAGCAAAACAGCGTCTCGACGCGGCGCGCATGGTCCTGCCGGAAGCCTCGCGTTGGCTTCTGGTGCCGTGCGGCTGCATCGAGATAGGCAAAGCAGGGATGGACATGACCGAGATCAGCACAAACAGGGTCGACTGGCGCGCATTGTGGGCAAGCGGCGACCTGGCGCGCTTCTGCTTCATCAGCCTCGGCATCCTGCTTCATGCCACCAATGAGACGATGGTGGCGACCGTCATGCCGGCCATGGTCGGCGAACTGGCCGGCGTGCAGCTCGTCGGCTGGTCGCTGGCGATCTACGAACTCGGCGCCATCGTCGCCGGTGCGGCGGCGGGACGGCTGGTGAGCTATGTGGCGCTGCGCACCAACATGGTGGTCGCGGCCCTGCTTTACGCGGCCGGGGCGCTGATCTGCGCCACCTCGCCTTCGATGCAATTGTTCCTGGCCGGCCGTCTGATCGAGGGGCTGGGCGGCGGCGCGCTGGTGTCGCTGGCCTTCGTCTCGGTCGAACGGCTGTTTTCGCGTGCCATCTGGCCGCAGCTTTTCGGCATCATGTCGGCGATCTGGGGCGTCGCGGCGTTCAGCGGTCCGCTCCTCGGCGCTGTTATGACCGAATTGCTGTCGTGGCGCTGGGCCTTCGGCGTCTTCACTCTCGGCGGCACCGCCATGGCGCTGGCAAGCTTCCTCGTGCTCGACACGCCGGAAGCGACAAGACCCAGCACGAGCGCCGGCAAGGCGCCGCCTTTTCCGTTCATGGCGCTTGGCTGCCTTGCCATTGCCGTGGTGCTGATCGCCTCAGCCGGCGTCGACATCACCCTGCCGCGTTCCTCGCTGCTGATCGTGCTGGGGCTGGCAGGTCTCGCGCTGTTCTTCTACATCGATGCGCTGAAGCCGCGCTCCCGACTTTTCCCGGCGCGGCTGTTCTCATGGCGCACGCCGGTCGGCGCCGGCATGACCATGGTCGCCGCCTTTTCCATCGCGACCTGCTCCTTCGGCGTCTACGGGCCGCTGCTGCTGACCAGCCTGCACGACATTCCGTTGCTGACCACCGGCTACATCATCGCCGCCGAATCGATCGCCTGGTCGATCCTGTCGATCCTGGTCGCCAACGCGCCGCCACGGCGCGAAAGGCTGATCATCGTCTGCGGCGCACTGATGATCGCGGCGGGCATCGCCGGCTTCGCCTACACGATACCACTGGGCTCGATCGCGCTGATCCTGGTCTGCGCCCTGTTGCAGGGCGGCGGCTTCGGCATTGCCTGGCCGTTCCTGACCCGCGTCATCGTCGCCTCCGCCCCGGACGACGAACAGACCATCGCCTCGGCCGCGGTGCCGACCATGCAGCGCATCGGCTATGCCGTGGGTGCCGCCCTTGCCGGCATTGTCGCCAATGCCAGCGGTTTTTCGCAAGGCCTGAACCATGACGCGGCCGCTGGTGTCGCGAGCTGGCTGTTCCTTGCCTTCGTGCCGCTCGGCGTTCTCGGCTGCCTCGCCGCCTTGCGGATATCGGCGGCGGCAAATCGGCCGCTCGCAGCCATCGGCTGACGCAGGTTCTATCGGACAGGTTATTCACTCGACACGCAGGCGGTAGCCGACCCCGGTCTCGGTGGTGATGTAGCGCGGCTGGTCGGGGGTTTTTTCGATCTTCTGCCTGAGCTGGCGCACATAGACCCTGAGATACTGCACATCTGTCGAATCGTCCCAAATCTGCTTCAGGATGAAGTGGTGGGTCAGCACCTTGCCGGCATGCTGCACCAGGATGCGCAGTATGTCGTACTCCTTCGGCGAGAGCTTCACCTCCCTGTCCTCGACCTTGACGATGCGCTTGACCAGATCGACGCTGAGGTCGCCGCTCTGGAAAAGCGGCTTTTCGCCCTGTTGCTGGAACTTGTGGCGCAGCGCAACGCGGATGCGCGCCACCAGTTCGTTCATTCCGAACGGCTTGGTGACATAATCGTCGGCGCCGAGTTCGAGCGCGCTGACGATGCCGGCCTCGTCGGTGCGGCTGGAGAGGATGACGACGGGAATGTCGACGCCCTCGTCACGCCATTTGCGCAGCAGGTCGTGGCCCCCTATGCCGGGCAGGCCGAGATCGAGCAACACCAGATCCGGCTTTTCCTGTTCCATCAGCTCGATCGCCACCTTGGCGTTCGGCGCCTCGCTGACCCCGTAGCCCTGGCTGGCAAGGCCGACCCGCAGCAGCTTGCGGATCGGCGGCTCGTCATCGACAACCAGTATCCTGACATTCGAATTGGTCATCGAGGCTGGTCCACGCCGGGTTCGTCGCCGCGGTTGCCGACACCGCGCGCTTGCGCCGGCACCGGCATCCTGATGGTGAAGGCGGCACCAGGGCGGTCGGTCCGGTTGGCGGCCGCGATCGTGCCGCCCATCGCCTCGACGAAGCCACGGCAGATCGACAGGCCGAGCCCGGTGCCGGCGCGCACCTGATCACCCTTGCGCACCCGGTAAAAGGTGTCGAACACGCGTTCGAGGTCCTGCGCCGGAATGCCCGGCCCCTCATCCATGATCTGCACGATGACAGAGCCATTGTCGACCCAGGCCTGGACGCGGATCGCCGAGCCCGGCGGCGAATATTTCGACGCATTGTCGAGAAGGTTGAACAGGACCTGCTCGAACAGCACCGGATCGAGCCTCAGCATCGGCAGGTCGGGCGGAATATCGACCTCGATCTTGTGTTCGCTGGCGATCTTGCGGGCACGGTCGAGTGCCGTACCGACGATATCTCCCAGATAGTGAAGGGCGTAATTCGGCTCGATCGCACCGGACTCGATCTTGGTCATGTCGAGCAGATTGGCGATGAAGCGGTTCAGCCGTTCCGATTCGTCGATCACCGTCGACAGAAGCTCCGCCCTGTCCTGCTCGGGCAGGTCGGGCGCGAACTCCTTGAGTGTGCCTGCCGCCCCCATGATGGCCGCGAGCGGCGTCTTCAGGTCATGCGAAATCGATGTCAGCAGCGCCGAGCGCAGCCGGTCGGCTTCGGCGGCCAGCTTGGCGCGGTCGACATCGGCGACGAGCTGGACGCGTTCGATCGCCACCGCCGCCTGGTCTGCCAGCGCGTCGAGCAGCCGCTGTTGCTCGGGCGTCAAAAGGGGGCCCTGCTTGTCATTGTCGAGACCGACGACGCCGATTGCCGTGCGTCCCGTACGCAAGGGAAGATAGAGGCGCTTGGCGCCGGGCAGTGTGTCGGCGCCGCGTCCGGCGGCACGGTTGTGCTCCCAGGCCCAGCGGGCGGCGGCGATGTCGGCCTCGGCCAGCGTGTCGTCGGGCGGATAGCCTGCCTTGACGGTGATGGTGCCGTCTTCCGGCAGCAGCAGCACCACGCGCAGCTTCAGCATCGAGGCTATCTGGAAGGCGGTGGCCCAGAGCACGTCATCGAGCGTGCCGGCGCCGGCGAGCTTCTTCGAGAACAGATAGATGTCCTCGGTCGCCCGCGCCCGTGAGCGGGCGGCGGCGGCCTGACGCTGGACGCGCGCCGTCAGGTTGCTGGCGATGACGGCAACGGCGACGAAGACGGCAATCGCGACGATGCTCTCGGGATCCCGGATCGTCAGAGTGTAGCGCGGCTCGAGGAAAAAATAGTTGAAGGCAAGGACACTGAGGAAACAGGCGTAAAGCGCCGGCCAGAGACCACCGGCCACCGCCGATGTCAGCACGGAGAGCAGGAAGACGATCGCCAGGTTGCGAACGTCGAGGAACTGGTCGAGAACAGTGCTGAGGGCCAATGATCCGGCAACGTAAGCCGTGGCGAGCAAATACGGCTTGGCCTGAAACTGCCTCTGCTCGGCTGCCGCGCTCACTCTCCTGGAAGGCGTCTCGGTGTCCCGCTCCGTTCCGGAGATGACATGGACGCTGATGTCGCCGGCATTGCGGATCAGATCATAAGTGAGCGATCCCTCGATCAGTTCCCGCCAGCGCGACCGGGTCGGCCTGCCGACCACGATGTGGGTGAAATTGTTCGCCGTCGCATGGCGAACGATGTCCTGCGCGACGCTCTGGCCCGGAATGGTCGTCACCTCGGCGCCGAGCTGCTCGGCCAGGCGCAGGAGTGTGGCGAGCCTGTCCTTGTCGTCCTCGGACATGCCGGCCGAGCGAGGCGTGTCGACATGAAGTGCCGTCCATGGCGCACGAAGCCTGTCGGCCAGCCTGCGTGCGTAGCGAATGCGGGCCGCCCCGCCCGGACGCGCATCGACGCAGACGAGAACCCGTTCCCCGGCAGCCCACGGCCCCTGGATGGCGTGGGACTGCATGTGGTTGAGCAACTGCTCGTCGACGCGCTGGGCGGTACGCCGCAGCGCCAATTCCCGCAACGCGGTCAGATTGCCCGGCGAAAAATAGTTCTCGACGGCACGCTGCGCCGTATTGGGGAAATAGACCTTCCCCTCCCCCAGCCGCTTGATCAGGTCGTCGGGCGTCAGATCGATGATTTCGACATCGTCGGCCTGGTCGATGATGGAATCGGGCACCGTCTCGCGCACCCTGACCCGCGTGATCTGGGCGACGACGTCGTTCAGGCTTTCGACATGCTGGATGTTGAGCGTCGTATAGACGTCGATGCCCCGCGCCAGGATTTCCTGGACGTCAAGATAACGCTTGGGGTGGCGGCTGCCGGGCGCGTTGGTGTGGGCGAGTTCGTCGACCAGGACCAGCGCCGGACGCCGGGCAAGGATGGCATCGATATCCATCTCGTCGAGGACACGCCCCCTGTAATCGACCTTGCGGCGGGCAATGACTTCATACCCCTCGACCAGGGCCCGGGTTTCCTTGCGGCCATGCGTCTCGACCACGCCGATCACCACGTCGACACCGTCGGCCAGCCTGGCACGGCCCGACATCAACATCTCGTAAGTCTTGCCGACACCCGGTGCCGCACCCAGGAATATGCGCAGACGGCCGCGCCCTTCCCGCCCGGCATGCTCTAGCAGCGCGTCGGGAGATGGTCTGTTTTCGACGTAGCTTCTGTTGTCCGGCATCGGGTCCGATCATGAATGGCGCCGGGGACCGTGTCGATCCCCGGCGCCGGCCATCACCTATTTCGCGGCATCCAGCGCTAGATTGAGAGCCAGCACATTGACCGTCGGCTCGCCGAGCACGCCCAACTCCCGGTCCACGACCTGGCTGTCGACGAGCGCCTTGACCTTGGCTTCGTCGATGCCCCTTGCCTTGGCCACGCACGGAACCTGGAAATAAGCGGCCTCGGGGCTGATCTGCGGATCAAGGCCGCTGCCGGATGTGGTCACCAGGTCCATCGGCACCGGCGCATTCGGATTTTCCACCTTCAGCTTCCCGGCACCGTCCTTGATGCGCTCGATCAACTTCGGATTGGTCGGGCCAAGATTGGAGCCGCCCGAGGCGCCGGCATCATAGCCATTGCCCGCCGCCGAAGGTCGTCCGTGGAAATACTTGTCGCTGGCGAAGGCCTGGCCGATCAGTTCGGAGCCGACCACCTTGCCGTCCTTCTCGATCAGGCTGCCATTGGCCTGGCGCGGGAACAGCGCCTGGGCGATGCTGGTCATGCCGATGGGATAGACGAGCCCGGTCAGCACGGTGAAGAAGATGATCATGATGATCGCGGGTCTGATTTGCTTGAGCATCGGAATGATCCTTATGCAAGGCCGAGGGCCGTGATGGCCATGTCGATTATCTTGATGCCGACGAACGGCACGACGATGCCGCCGAGGCCGTAGACGAGAAGGTTGCGGCTGAGCAGCGCACCGGCGCCGATCGCCCGGTATTTCACGCCGCGCAGCGACAGCGGGATCAGCGCGATGATGATCAGCGCGTTGAAAATGATGGCCGACAGGATGGCGCTCTGCGGTGTCGCAAGGTGCATGATGTTGAGCGCCTGCAACGGGCCCGTCGTTTGGCCTGGCGCGATGTAGAAGACGGCGAACATGGCCGGAATGATGGCGAAGTACTTGGCGACGTCATTGGCGATCGAGAAGGTGGTCAGCGATCCGCGCGTCATCAACAGCGCTTTGCCGATCTCGACGATCTCGATGAGCTTGGTCGGATCACTGTCGAGGTCGACCATGTTGCCGGCCTCGCGGGCGGCGACCGTGCCGGTGTTCATGGCCACGCCGACATCGGCCTGCGCAAGGGCTGGCGCGTCGTTGGTGCCGTCGCCGCACATGGCGACCAGCTTGCCCTTGGCCTGTTCGTCGCGGATCAGCTTCAGCTTGTCCTCGGGCGTTGCCTGGGCAAGGAAGTCGTCGACGCCGGCTTCCGCCGCGATGGCTGCCGCCGTCATCGGATTGTCGCCCGTGATCATCACCGTGCGGATGCCCATGCTGCGCAGTTCGGCGAAGCGCTCGCGGATACCCCCCTTGACGATGTCCTTGAGGTGGACGACGCCGAGCAGCCGCCCGTCCCTCTCGACCGCCAGCGGCGTGCCGCCCGATTTGGCGATCTCGTCGGCGATCGCCTGCAGGTCGCGCACGGTATCGCTTCCCGGCCGTGTGCCGTGTGTGGCTGATGTCGGCTGGCTGACATAGGTCAGAATCGAATCGACCGCGCCCTTGCGCACCGAAGAGCCGTCTACGTCGACGCCGCTCATGCGGGTCTGTGCCGTGAAGGGCACGAACGTGGCGTATAATGTCGCCATGTCGCGGGCACGGATGGCATATTTCTCCTTGGCCAGCACCACGATCGAGCGGCCTTCCGGCGTCTCGTCGGCGAGCGAGGCAAGCTGTGCCGCGTCGGCCAGTTCCTGCTCGCTGACACCCCTGACCGGGCGGAACTCGGTCGCCTGGCGATTGCCGAGCGTGATGGTGCCGGTCTTGTCGAGCAGCAGCGTGTCGACGTCGCCGGCGGCTTCGACGGCGCGGCCCGACATGGCCAGCACATTGAAGCGCACCAGGCGGTCCATGCCGGCAATGCCGATGGCCGACAGCAGCGCGCCGATCGTGGTCGGGATAAGGGTCACGAACAGCGCGACGAGCACGGTCACCGAGATATAGCCGCCTGAGTAGGAGGCAAAGCTCGGGATGGTCGCGGTGGCCAGCACGAAGATCAGCGTCATGCCGACGAGCAGGATGTTGAGCGCGATTTCGTTCGGCGTCTTCTGGCGCTCGGCGCCTTCGACCAGCGAGATCATGCGATCGAGGAAAGTATGGCCGGCGGCGGCGGTGATGCGCACGCGGATCCAGTCGGAGAGCACCTGCGTGCCGCCGGTGACCGCCGAGCGGTCGCCGCCGGATTCGCGGATGACCGGCGCGGACTCGCCCGTTATCGCCGCCTCGTTGACCGAGGCGACGCCTTCCACCACCTCGCCGTCGGACGGGATAATGTCGCCGGCCTCGACGAGGACGATGTCGCCGACCTTCAAACCGGTGCCGGGCACCAGCTTGAACTTGGTGCGATCCTCGCCCGTCAAAAGCTTGGCCTGGGTTTCGGTGCGCGCCTTGCGCAGGGAATCCGCCTGCGCCTTGCCGCGCCCCTCGGCGACGGCTTCGGCGAAATTGGCAAACAGCACCGTGAACCACAGCCAGATGATGATCTGCAGCGTGAAGCGCAGATCGCCGCCACCGGTGACGAGGTCCTTGACGAACAGCACCGATGTCAGCGCCGACACGACGGCGACGACGAACATGACCGGATTGCGGGCCAGCGTGCGCGGATCGAGTTTGCGGAAGGCACCGCCGATGGCGGGCCACAGGATGCCGGCATCCATGATGCTGGCCGATTTTGACTGGCTCATTTTGAAGCTCCGGCTTCAGTATTGATGTGCGGCACCGATTGGTCGGACGCCGGAAAGAGATGAGGAAGCCCGTAGGCCAGCAGCCAGAGCGCGATCATGGCGGCGGCAAGCCCAAGAAATGTCGACAGGGTCGGGAAAGGAGGCGGCATTCCCTCCTTCCCCGGATCGGCCCGATGCCTGACATTGCGGCGCTTGTTGCTGAACCAGGACATGTCTGCCTCAGAATGTTTGTCCATGAATCGTTGCCAGGTGCTCGACGACAGGTCCGACGGCGAGCGCCGGGAAGAAGGTCAGGCCGCCGACGATGACGATGACGCCGACCAGCAGCCCGACGAACAGCGGGCCGTCGGTCGGGAAGGTGCCGGCCGAGGCGGGCACGGTCTTCTTCGCCGCCAGCGCGCCGGCGATGGCGAGCGCCGGTATGACGACCAGGAAACGGCCCATCAGCATGCCGATGCCGAGCGTGATGTTGTACCAGGGCGTGTTGCCGCTGAGGCCGCCGAAGGCCGAACCATTGTTGGCCGCCGCCGAGGTGTAGGCGTAGAGGATTTCGGAGAAGCCGTGCGGCCCTCCATTGGCGATCGACGCGACGGCGCTCGGCAGCACCACCGCGATGGCGGTGAAAACCAGCATCGCCAGCGGCAGGCACAGGATGGCCAGCATCGCCATCTTGACCTCCTTGGCCTCGATCTTCTTGCCGAGATATTCGGGCGTTCGGCCGACCATCAGGCCGGCGACGAAGACGGCGATCAGGATGAACATCAGCATGCCGTAGAAGCCGGCGCCGGCGCCGCCGACGATGACCTCGCCGAGCTGCATGTTGATGAGAGGGATCATGCCGCCGAGCGCGCTGAACGAGTCATGCATGGCGTTGACCGCGCCGCAGGAGGCAGCCGTGGTGATGACCGCGAACAGCGCCGAGAGCGCGATGCCGAAACGGGTCTCCTTGCCTTCCATGTTACCGCCGTCGATGCCGAGCGCATGCACCAGCGGATTGCCCGCGGCCTCCGCCCAATAGCAGACGGCGACGCCGGCGATGAACAGCACGCCCATGGCGGCCAGGATCGCCCAGCCCTGACGCTGGTTGCCGACCATGCGGCCGAAGACGTTGGTCAAGGCAGCGCCGACGACGAAGATCGACAGCATCTGGATCAGGTTGGAGATGGCATCGGGGTTTTCGAATGGATGTGCCGCGTTGGCATTGAAGAACCCGCCGCCATTGGTGCCGAGCATCTTGATGGCGACCTGCGAGGCGACCGGGCCGAGCGCGATCGTCTGCCTGGCTCCCTCCAGCGTGGTGGCGTTGACGTAAGGCCCGAGCGTCTGGGGCATGCCGAGCCAGACATAGACCAAGGTGAGCACGACGCAGAGCGGCAAAAGCACATAGAGCGTGGCGCGCGTCATATCGACCCAGAAATTGCCGATCGATCTTCCGGAAGCGCGGGCGAAGCCGCGGATCAGCGCGATCGCAATGGCAATGCCTGTGGCGGCCGAAACGAAATTCTGGACAGTCAGGCCAGCCATCTGCACGAGGTAGGACATCGTGCTTTCGCCGCCGTAGTTCTGCCAGTTGGTGTTGGTCATGAAGCTGGCGGCAGTGTTGAAGGCGAGCGCCGGGTCGACCGCGCTCATGCCTGCCGGATTGTAAGGCAGGCCGCCCTGCAGGCGCTGCAGCATATAGAGCACCAGGAAGCCTGCCAGGTTGAACAGCAGCAGCGCCACCGCATAGCTGGCCCAGTGCTGTTCCTCGCGCTCGCTGGTTCCGCAAATGCGGTAGAGCCCCTGTTCGACCGGGCGGAAGATCGGCGAAAGCGGCGTGCGATCACCTTTGAAGACGCGGTGCATGTAGAAGCCGAGCGGCTTCACCAGCAAAACGAGGATCCCGCAATAGAGGAGGATCTGTATCCATCCGTTCATGGTCATGATGTAGCTTCCGTGCGCCGGTGGATTAGAAACGCTCTGGACGAATGAGGGCATAGGTGAGGTAGGCGAGCAGGAACAAGGTCACGCCACCACCGAGGATGTAATCGAAAAGCATGATTCGACCCTTCCGCTCAGATTCTGTCGCAGGCTTTGACGTAGACGATGGACAGGGCGAAGAACAAAACCCCGATCCCGAGAACAATGACGTCCATGATTGCCTTCCTTGCTTTCACTGTCTTTCGGCCACAATCGAAGAGGCCAAAAACCGCTCGCGCTTGTTCGTCGCCTCGATGGCGATGGCATTCAAAGCTTCTGTCGGCGTGTTATATGGACCCGATCGCCATAAAGGTTCGAGACGGGACGGAGGGCAAAGAAATAGGAATCTTATAAAGGTTTCGGGGTAGGCGGCGGGCCACCGGCGATAGAGGGTCGCCTTCGACGACTACCAGCGAGCCACGGTTTGGAGGTGGCACCGACTATCAGGCGGCGTATTGTGAAAGCGGCAAAGGACCATCCCAAGCCAACGCCAGGCGGGAATTGCGGCCTAACGCAGTGACGCGCTGTAGGATGCTGTTGCACGCAGTCGCATCCAATGGCATTTCCGATGACAGGGCTTCTTGGCGGGCAAGGTTTGAAAAATTTTCAAATTACTCAGGAAAATCAAGTGGTTATGGCGGAGAGAGCGGGATTCGAACCCGCGTTACGGTCTCCCGTAAACACACTTTCCAGGCGTGCGCCTTCAACCACTCGGCCACCTCTCCGTCCTTGCATTTTTCGCGTTGGCCGGTTTCGCCGCGCGGGTTGGGGACAATGCAGTCCCTTCAGGGAGGCCGGCACGCGATATCAGCGCCGTGGGTGCCGCCAACCCGCGAACACCTTCCCTTCGCACCTGAGCCGTCAAAGCAACAGGCGCGGGGCTCATCTAGTCGATCCCGCGCCGAATGCCAAGCCATAACGGCGGTCTATTCGCTTTGCCGGCCACACACAGCTTCGTCAAGCTGCGTCGCACCCGTTTTTCAAGCCGCCACCGCCCGAATGGTGTGCACAGCCATGGCCGTAGGGCCGGCCGCGCTTGACTTCGCCGCGGCCCAGCTGTCGAGTGAAGCGGAGGCTTTGCGGGGGGGGCATCGTCCGGAGATGTCTTCAAGCAGTGAAAAACCGGGCGGAACGCCGGACAGTGGACAGGCGCCGACAGGGCACCCGGACAGCGGGCTGTCCTACGTGCCGGTGGGCTGGCTCATCTTCGTCATGGCTTGGTCGGTCTACGGCCTGGCCTCGGCCTGGTGGCTGACCGGCAATTCCGGCCTGCCGGACAGGATCTTCTATTTCCTCCTCGGCGGGCTTGCCGTCGACATCATCACCATTCTGTGGGGACTCTACCTTCTCGGCCTTGCCTTTGGCCGCTCGGCGCGTTTCCCGCGCCACTTCATCATCTGGCAGGTGACGACCATCGTCTGGGTGCTGGCGAGGCTGGCTTATGTGCTTGCCGTGCCCGATTTCGTCTTCTCCGCCAGGAGCTTGCTCATAGGCGGCGCCGAAATCGCCATCGGCCTGCTCTGCATCTATCTGCTGCGCCGCGGCTCCGGCGTCGAAGGCGTCTATGCCAGGCAGCAAGCCGAAGCGCCATCGGTCTTCGTTTCCATCGTCGCTGCCTTGCTCGGCATCATCCTGGGCGCGGTCATCGGCGCCGTTGGCGGCTTCCTGGCTGGCTCGGTGATCGCCGATGTCGCCGAGGTCAGTTGCTTCGAGGGCGGCTGCGGCTACTTTGCCGCCTTCATCGGCTTGGCCGGGCTGGTGGTCGGCGCCATTGCCGGGGGCATTCTTGCCGTCTTGCTCGTTCACCGCCGCCGGCGCGAGCCGGCCGCATAGGGTTCAGCAAGCGCGGGGCTTCAAATTCGCGTATCCCGATTGCGGACAAGCCGCACGCATTCTATTTCTGGTTTCGGGACATGTGCCGGAGGTCTCCTGGTTGGCGTCCAGGAGGGACCGGGGGAGAGCCTTGATGTTTCGCTTCGTCTTTCGTCTTGCAGCCATGGTCGCGCTGTCGGTTTCCGTCATCATGGCGGTGCTCGACACGACGCGCACGGTGGCGGCTTCTGCCCTTGTGCTGACCCCCCTCAACGCGAGCTGGCTGGCCGTCTCGCCGGACACGCGGGCCGCCTTCGAAGGCTTCGTCCGCACCAAGGCCAGTCCGCTGCTGTGGGATGGCGTCATCGCCTGGGTGCTCAACCAGCCGGGCTTTGCCGTATTCGCGGTGCTGGCCTTCCTGCTTTACGCCATCGGCTACCGGCGGCAGCGGCGCACGGGACAGTTCGCGGCGAACTGACCCATCGCCTGCACCATTCCGGCCGCCTCCTCACGGCTTGCACACAAGGTCAGATCGCTGTGTGGCTTGCCCGCGGCAGCTTTTCCAAAAGGTCAAAATTCCGCGTGAATTTTGTTTCGGGCCGTGCCAGATTGCCCGGGAGCGGGAGGGGAATACACTCCTGGCTGACGTCGTTTGCCGGCCGGAGAACCGGGCAGGCAGGCGGTGCGTAACGGAAAAAATAACCGACAGGGTGTGGATCACATGAAACGTATCGTTCTCGGCCTCCTGGCCGCAACCGCAATGGTTCTTCCGGCTTTCGCCGCGGATGTCCAGCCGGCCATCCTTTACGATCTGGGCGGCAAATTCGACAAATCCTTCAACGAGGCTGCCTATCACGGCGCCGAGAAGTTCAAGACCGAGACCGGCACCCCTTATGTCGAGTTCGAAGTGTCGAACGCCTCGCAGCGCGAGCAGGCGCTGCGCCGCTTCGCCGAGGACGGCCACAACCCGATCGTCATGGCCGGCTTTGCCTGGGAGGATGCGCTGAAGAAGGTCGCGGCCGAATACCCGGACCTCAACTTCGCCATCATCGACGATGCCGTCGACCTGCCCAATGTCCGCTCGCTGGTGTTCAAGGAGAATGAAGGTTCCTATCTCGTCGGCATCATGGCGGCGATGGCGTCGAAGTCGAAGAAGGTTGCCTTCGTCGGCGGCATGGACATCCCGCTGATCCGCAAGTTCGAATGCGGCTATGTCGGCGGCGCCAAGTCGGCCGGCGCGACCGACGTCATCCAGAACATGACTGGTGACACGCCGGCGGCGTGGAACGATCCGGCCAAGGGCGGCGAGATCGCCAAGACGCAGATCGACCAGGGCGCCGACGTTGTATACGCGGCCGCCGGTGGCACCGGCGTCGGCGTGCTGCAGGCAGCGGCCGATGCCGGCAAGCTCGGCATTGGTGTCGATTCCAACCAGAACGGCCTGCAGCCCGGCAAGGTGCTGACCTCGATGCTGAAGCGCGTTGACGTTGCCGTCTACACCGCCTTCATGGACGGCAAGAACGGCACCTTCAAGGGTGGCGTCGAGAATCTCGGCCTCAAGGAAGGTGGCGTCGACTACGCCATGGACGACAACAACAAGGCGCTGGTAACGGCCGAGATGAAGGCGGCGGTCGAAAAGGCCAAGGCCGACATCATCGCCGGCACGGTCAAGGTCCACGACTACACCGCCGACAACGCCTGCCCCTATTGATCGGCGGCGCCATACGGCAATGACTGGAACCGCCGGGCAATGCCCGGCGGTTTTGCATCGGCCTATAGCTTGCCGGCCAAGTAACCGAGCGCGAAGACCACTATCAGCCCGATGGCAATGACGTACCCACGCCGGCCGCCAGGCGCGTGCACGCCGACGCCGTGTGGTGGCCGGGACAGGCTTCGGATCACTGTCGGTGACCTGGCATCGTTGCCGCCCAGGCCAACGCTGCGCATTTGCGGCAATTCGGCGAGGCGTTGCGCAACCAGCGCCCAATGATTGGCGCCTGCTGGTTTTTCGGTGCGATCGAAAACATGCATGCGTTCGGCGAGCTGCACCACCGCGTCGCGGAAGGCAGGATCGATCTCGAGATCGCGCTCGGCCCGCTCGCGCTCGGCATCGTTCATCAGGCCGAGCACATAGTCGTCGGCCCTTGCGATGCGATCGCTTTCACCGGCCATGGCCAGGATCCTCCCCTTTTCCTCACCAGTGTGGCGGTTTGGTCACTGGCACGTCCGGTGCCACCTGCTCTTCGAGCGCCAGGAAGCGGTCGGTCAGCGCATCGAGCTTGCGCTGCATGCGTTCGATCACCTTCCACTGCTCGGCGATCTGGCCCGACAGTTCCTCGATGGTCTTTTCCTGCTCGGCGGCGCGGATTTCCAGTGTCGTCAGCCGGTCGGTGGGCATGATCATGCAAAGTCCTCAGTTTTGTACCGCGACACCTTGCGCCGCAATGTCAAATCGACCTCTGCATATTAGCGAATGCGAGAGCTTCGGCCACGTTCGAAATTGACAAGCGCGCGGGGATTTGTCGAGAGTGGAGGCTGCTCCGGACAATTGGCACGGGCGGAGCGTCATGCTAGGCGTCTTGACCAAGCGATAAAAAATAAGAGTGGGACGGGCTGCATGGC
The DNA here is from genome assembly GCF_006442215.1 of Mesorhizobium sp. B2-3-11. Classification (NCBI taxonomy): domain Bacteria; kingdom Pseudomonadati; phylum Pseudomonadota; class Alphaproteobacteria; order Hyphomicrobiales; family Phyllobacteriaceae; genus Mesorhizobium; species Mesorhizobium sp. B2-3-11. The sequence continues at coordinate 89,553 of NZ_VFVS01000002.1, forward strand.
GCAAGCCGCAATCGAACTGATCGGCATCAACAAGAGTTTTGGCGCGGTGCGCGCCAACCGCGACATCAATCTGGAGATCGCGCGCGGCACCATCCACGGCATCGTCGGCGAGAACGGCGCCGGCAAGTCGACGCTGATGTCGATCCTCTATGGTTTCTACCAGGCCGATAGCGGGGAGATTCGTGTCGGCGGCCAGCCGGCGTCGATCAAGACACCCAACGACGCGATCGCGCTCGGCATCGGCATGGTGCACCAGCATTTCATGCTGGTCGACAATTTCTCGGTGCTGGAGAACATCATCCTCGGCGCCGAAACCGATGCGCTTCTGAAGAGCAGCATCGCCAAGGCGCGCTCCGAGCTTGACCGGCTGGAGCGCGAATACGGGCTGGAAGTCGATCCCGATGCGATCATCGAGGAACTGCCGGTCGGCCTGCAGCAGCGTGTCGAAATCCTGAAGGCGCTTTATCGCGGCGCCGAAATCCTGATCCTCGACGAACCGACGGGCGTTTTGACGCCGGCCGAGGCCGACCACCTGTTCCGCATCCTCCGGCAATTGAAGGAACAGGGAAAGACGGTGGTGCTGATCACCCACAAGCTGCGCGAGATCATGGCCATCACCGACACCGTGTCGGTGATGCGTCAGGGCACGATGGTGGCGACCCGGGAGACCAGGAAAACCACTGTCGAGGAACTGGCGGAACTGATGGTCGGGCGGCGCGTGCTGCTGAGGGTCGAAAAGGGCGAGGCCGAGGCCGGTGCCGTCAAGCTCGTGGTCAAGAACCTGACGGTCAGGGATTCCCGCGGCGTCACCATGGTCGACGACGTCTCCTTCGATTTGCGCGCCGGCGAGATCGTCGGCATCGCCGGCGTCGCCGGCAACGGCCAATCCGAACTGCTCGAGGCGATTTCCGGCATCAGGCATGCCGTTTCCGGTTCCGTGATGCTCGAGGGCAAGCCGATCGATCTCACCGGCAAGGCCGATCCCGGCGAATTGCGCGACCGCGGCCTCGCCCACGTGCCGGAAGACCGCCATCATGTCGGGCTGGTGCTGGCCTTCGAGGAGAACGAGAATTCCATTCTCGGCTACCATGACGATCCCCGCTACCTCAAAGGACCGTTCCTCAACATCGATGCCATCATGGCCGATGCCAGGGACAAGATCGAGAAATACGACATCCGTCCCGGCAATCCGCGCCTGAAGACCGCCAATTTCTCCGGCGGCAACCAACAGAAGATCGTGCTCGCACGGGAAATCGAACAGGACCCGGGCGTGCTGATCGTCGGCCAGCCGACGCGCGGCGTCGATGTCGGCGCCATCGAATTCATCCACAAGCGCCTAATCGCGATGCGCGACCAGGGCAAGGCGGTGCTGGTGGTCTCGGTCGAGCTCGACGAGATCCGTTCGCTTTCCGACCGCATCCTGGTGATGTTTGCCGGCCGCATCGTCGGCGAGCGCGGCCCCGAGGCGACCGAAGGCGAGCTTGGCTTGCTGATGGCCGGTGTCGAACATCAGGAGGCCGCGCAATGAGCACCCCTTACGCCAAATTGCCAGCCTGGGCCGATTATGGGCTGATCCCGCTGATCAACCTGTCGGTCGCCTTCATCGTCGCCGGTTTCGTCGTCATGCTGGTCGGCGAAAACCCGCTCCGCGCCGCCGTCATCTTGGTCGAAGGCGCCTTCGGCAAGGGCACAGGCATCGCCTTCACCCTGTTCTATGCCACGACCTTCATATTCACCGGGCTTTCGGTGGCGGTGGCGGCGCATTGCGGCCTGTTCAACATCGGCACCGAGGGACAGGCCTACATCGCCGGCCTCGGCATCGCCATTGTCTGTCTTTCCTTCGATAGCACGCTGCCCTGGTGGCTGACATTTCCGCTGGCCATCGTCGCTTCGGCGCTTGTGGGCGCATTGTGGGCGCTGATCCCCGCCTACCTGCAGGCCAGGCGAGGCTCGCACATCGTCATCACGACGATCATGTTCAACTTCATCGCCGCATCGATCATGGTCTACCTGCTGGTCGGTCCGTTGAAGCCGGCGGGCTCGCAGGCGCCACAGACGCGCAACTTCCTCGCCGGCGCGGAACTGCCGAAGCTAAACTGGATCATCGAACTGTTCGGCGCCAAGATCCGCTCGGCGCCGCTCAATGTCTGCTTCCTGCTGGCGCTGGTGATGGCCTTGCTGGTCTGGCTGCTGATCTGGCGCACCAGGCTCGGCTACGAGATGCGCACCTATGGCCACAGCCCGAAGGCGGCTCGCTATGCCGGCATTTCGGAAACCCGCATCATCATTACCGCGATGATGATCTCGGGCGCGCTGGCCGGCATGATGGCGCTCAATCCGGTGATGGGCGACCAGCACAATGTCGCGATCGACTTTGTTTCGGGCGCCGGTTTCGTCGGTATCGCCGTGGCGCTGATGGGCCGCCTGCATCCGGTCGGCATCGTGCTGGCGGCGATCCTGTTCGGCATGCTCTACCAGGGCGGTGCCGAACTCGCCTTCGAGATGCCGGCGATCAGCCGCGACATGATCGTCATCATTCAAGGGTTGGTCATCCTCTTCGCCGGCGCCCTGGAGCACATGTTCAGGCCCTATATCCAGGCTCTGTTCGCTTCGTTCAGCCCGAAATCGGTGGGCATGCAGGCGGTCACCGGGAAGGGTGCCTGAAATGGATATCTTCAACGCAATCATCCAGGTGCTGGATTCGACCATCCGCCTGTCGGTGCCGCTGCTGCTTGCCTGCCTCGCCGGCCTCTACTCGGAGCGGGCCGGCATTTTCGACATCGGCCTCGAAGGCAAGATGCTGGTCGGCGCCTTCGCGGGTGCTGCCGCGGCTTCCGTGTTCCATTCGGCGCTCATCGGTCTCGGCATGGCGATCCTGATCTCTGTCGCCTTCGCATTGGTGCACGGCTTTGCCTCGATCACCCATCGCGGCAACCAGATCGTTTCAGGCGTGGCGATCAACTTCGTCGCCGCCGGATCGACCATCATCCTTGGCCAGGCCTGGTTCCAGCAGGGCGGCCGCACGCCGGCGCTGCAACCGGGCGAGCGGTTCGAGGCGATCATCTGGCCTGGCGCCGACGCGGCCAGGGACGTGCCTGTCATCGGTCCGATCTATGCCGAACTGATCTCCGGCCATTCGATCCTCGTCTATTTCGCCTTTGCGATGGTGCCGTTCACCTGGTGGGTGCTGTTTCGCACGCGCTTCGGTCTCCGGCTGCGCGCGGTCGGCGAAAATCCGGCCGCGGTCGACACCGCCGGCATCTCGGTCGCGTGGCTGCGCTACCGCGCGCTGATCTGCACCGGCATCCTCACCGGCGTCGCCGGCGCCTATCTGTCGATGGTGCAGAATGGTGGCTTCGTGAAGGACATGACCGCCGGCAAGGGCTACATCGCGCTGGCCGCGCTGATCTTCGCCAAATGGAAGCCGGTCAACGCCATGTTCGCCTGCTTGCTGTTCGGTTTCCTCGACGCGGCGTCGATCCGCCTGCAGGGGACACCGCTGCCCATTGTCGGCAAGGTGTCGGTGCAGTTCATGCAGGCCCTGCCTTATGTGCTGACCGTCATCCTGCTCGCCGGCTTCATTGGCAAGGCCATACCGCCGCGCGCCGGCGGCGTGCCCTACGTCAAGGAACGCTAAGGGTCGACAGTTCGGCGGACGAAGCACCGGGTTTGGACACGATCATCGGAGAGAACAACTGAATGTCGCATGATCTGTTCGAAGCGGCCAAGTCCGCCATGGCCAAGGCCTATGCGCCCTACTCGAAATTCCCGGTGGGTGCCGCCTTGCGCACCGAGGACGGACGCATCTTCACCGGCGCCAATATCGAGGTCGCCTCCTATCCGGAAGGCTGGTGCGCCGAGACCACTGCGCTTGGCCACTACATAATGGGCGGCGGTGGCAAGATCGTGGAAATCGCCGTCCTCGCCGAACGCATGGCCAAATGCTCGCCTTGTGGCGGCTGCCGCCAGCGGCTGGCCGAATTCTGCCGTCCGGAAACGAAGCTCTATCTGTGCGATGCTACGGGCGTCGCAGAAACAGTCACGATGGGCGACATGCTGCCCTATGGTTTTCGCGGCGATATTCTCAAATGAAAAGCTGGCTCAAAAGACAAGCTGGCTCAAATGATAAGCTGGCTCAAAATGAAAAGGCTGGCTGAAATGAAACGTAGGCTGACATGACGGAAAAGGCGCTGGACCATCTTATCGAAAGGCTCGACGGCCTGGCGCCGTCGACCGCGCTGGTGCTGGGTTCGGGCCTGGGCGGCCTGGTCGACCGGATCGAGAATCCCCTCCGCGTCTCCTATGCCGACCTGCCCGGCTTTCCCCGGAGCGGTGTCAGCGGCCATGCCGGCGAAGTGGTGGCCGGGCTGTTTGCCGGCGTTCCGGTGCTGATGCTGTCCGGCCGTGCCCACTACTACGAGCATGGCGTTGCGGCGGCGATGCGGCCGGTGCTGGAAGTGCTTGCCGGCATCGGCATCACGAAACTGATCCTCACCAACGCAGCCGGCTCGGTCGATCCGGATATGCCGCCGGGCTCGGTGATGCTGCTCACCGACCACATCAACTTCTCCGGCACCAATCCGCTGATCGGCGAGCCGAGCGACCGCCGTTTCGTCGGCCTCACCGAAGCTTATGATGCCGGCATGCGCGACGCGATCGAACGCGCGGCGAAGGCGACCGGCACAGCGCTGCACAAGGGCGTCTATATGTGGTTCTCAGGCCCCTGCTTCGAGACGCCAGCCGAAATCCGCATGGCGCGCATCATGGGCGCCAACGCCGTCGGCATGTCGACCGTGCCGGAAGTCATTCTCGCCCGCTTCCTCGGCCTGCGCGTCGCCGCCTGCTCGGTCATTACCAACCTGGCCGCCGGCATGACCGGCGCCGAGCTTTCGCACCAGGAAACCAAGGACATGGCGCCGGTTGGCGGTTCGCGGCTGGCAACGGTGCTGCAGCGCGTGTTCCGTGACGGGCTGCTGGAGAGCTGATGCTTCCGCAGGAAATCATCCGTCACAAGCGCGACGGCCATAGGCTGGCGCCTCACGAAATCGCCGCCTTCATCGACGGCGTGACGTCGGGCACCGTAACCGACGGCCAGGTCGCGGCCTTCGCCATGGCGGTATTCTTTAACGGTATGAGCCGCGACGAGGCCGTGGCGATGACGCTTGCCATGCGCGATTCCGGCGACGTGCTCGACTGGTCGGATTTGCCGGGCCCCGTCACCGACAAACATTCGACGGGCGGTGTCGGCGATAATGTCTCGCTGATGCTGGCGCCGATCGTCGCCGCCTGCGGTGCCTATGTGCCGATGATCTCGGGCCGAGGTCTCGGCCATACCGGCGGCACGCTGGACAAGATGGATGCCATTCCCGGCTACATCAGCCAGCCCGACATCGCGCTGTTCCGCAAGGCGGTGCTGGAAACAGGCTGCGCCATCATCGGCCAGACCGCCGATCTGGCACCTGCCGATCGCCGGCTTTACGCCATCCGCGACGTCACCGGAACCGTGGAATCGGTGCCGCTGATCACCGCATCGATCCTGTCGAAGAAGCTCGCGGCAGGCCTGCAATCGCTGGTGCTAGACATCAAGGTCGGCAATGGCGCCTTCATGGAGAAATCCCGCGATGCGACCGCGCTCGCCAACAGTCTGGTCGAGGTCGCCAGCGGCGCCGGGCTGAAGGTCTCGGCGCTGATCACCGGCATGAACGAACCGCTGGCCTCGGCCGCCGGCAATGCCGTCGAGGTGCGCAACGCCGTCGATTTCCTGACCGGCCGCTTGCGCGACCGGCGGCTGGAGAACGTGACGCTTGCGCTTGCCGCTGAAATGCTGCAGTCGGCAGGGTTGGTATCGTCCAACCAGGACGGGATGCGCCGCGCCACCGAGACGCTCGCCAGCGGCCGCGCCGCCGTCACCTTCGCGCGCATGGTGACCGTGCTTGGCGGCCCTGCGGATTTCATCGAAAAGCCGGAAAAATACCTGCCCGGGGCGGCAACGGAATTCGCGGTCAAGGCGACGACGGACGGTTTCGTTACCGGCATAGCCACCCGCGACATCGGCCTCGCGGTGGTCGGGCTGGGCGGCGGGCGCACACGGCCCGACGACAAGGTCGACCCGGCGGTCGGCATCACCAGGCTGCTGCCCATAGGCGCGGAAGTAAACGCCGGAGATGCGCTGGCGCTAATCCACGCCCGCTCGCCGTCCGATGCCGAGGCGGCTGCCGCGGCCGTGCTTTCAGCCTATGCGATCGGTGCTTCGAAGCCGGTCGCCGACAAGTCGGTCATTCGGCGGATTCTGCCGCGCGACTGAGTGGACCCTACTGAACCAGCAGCAATGTGCCGTTCTCGGCCTGATACTTGCCGAGCCGGTTGAGAAAACTCATGCCGATCAGGTTGGTGCGCAGTGCCTTGTCGTCGAGCACGATCGCCTGCACACCGTCGACGCTGATGCTGCCGATCTGCAGGCGGTCGATCATCACCACCGCGGCCTTGATAACGCCGTTGGCGGTGCTGACCTCATGACTGAAATCGGAAGGATTGAGCGACAGCCCGATCCTGCGCGCCGTCGACGTATTGACCGCCACCAGCGTCGCGCCGGTGTCGATCATGCCGTCGACCTGACGGCCGTTGAGCTTGAAGGTGGACGAGAAGTGTCCACGCCCGTCAGCCGCAACCACGACCTTGCGGCCGGTTGGCAGCGGCGCCACCGGCTTGTCGGGAACAGACGCCAGACTGGCCTCGGGTTGCGTCTCGGCCCCAGGCTTGGCCGTCACCGCCGATTTCAGCAGGTCTTCGAATACTCGCGGATTTGACTGGTAGACAACCGGGATCGATGCCGACGCACCGGCAAAGACGCTGAGAATGAGAAGCTTGCGCAGCATGGATCGGCCTTGGTGAAGTCGACACTTACCACGTTATGGTGTTTGCTTTTTTAACGCGGGCCGAAACCGCAGGTTTTCGTAAACGAACCGTATCGGGCAGGGGAATCGCCAGCCTGTATCAGTAGTGTTGCTCCTGGCCTATGCGAATTTATGGATCAATGACGGCTTCGCTATTCGTGAAAACGCCTGCTGAAACATGGATTCGCTAACGCCTGGCATTAGAGACGACAGTTTGCCAAATAGGTATTGGGGATCCGTTGCGCTACGTGGGAAGGAGATTAGCGTCATCGGAATGTCGTTTCTTGACAATGATTCAATCAGATTTGCGAACTTACGATACAAAACGCCAATCTGTTCATCCGCATGGTCCGTCTCCCACAGTCCTCCCGCAACCGAGGAGCCGTCTGGCGAGCCAGTTGTTATTTCCTGCACGTAAGCTCGACTGGCCGCGGCATCCTCAAACCGTCGGACCGGAATGACGACGTGATCTATCTTAATGCCAGCAGCCAAGACCGCGTCCACATTCTCACATAGAAATGGACTCTTGATTATTCTCGGGCCACACGGATCAAAGATCCCTCTTTCCAGGCCGGCTCGGGCTTTCGGAGAATAATCTGTCGCCGACCATTCGCCGGTATCCAGACCAAGCTCTGTTAGCAGCTCGACAAGATAAGTGGTTCCAGCCCTCCCCGTCCCACTGATGAAGATCCGCCTTGTGTCTTTCGTGGGGCGCCTTAATCGAGGCAAGAATCCGAGTATGGGTAACACGCGAAAATACCTTGGATGCCAGAGAACTACTGCTCAATTCGCCGGTACGGGGACGTTCTATAGACCTGAGACGATCAGACAGCCTATTTCGTCCCGTACATGCGGTCGCCGGCGTCGCCGAGCCCAGGCATGATGTAGCCCTTCTCGTTGAGCTGGCGATCGATGGACGCGGTGAAGACCGGAACATCCGGGTGCGCCTTGGTAAAGCGCTCGATGCCTTCGGGCGCCGCCAGCAGGCACAGGAAGCGGATATTGGTGGCGCCGCGCTCTTTCAACTTGTCGATCGCCGCGATCGCCGAATTGGCTGTCGCCAGCATCGGGTCGACGACGATGACCAGCCGGTCGGCGAGGTCGCTCGGCGCCTTGAAGAAATACTCGACAGCCTCCAGCGTCTCGTGATCGCGGTAGAGGCCGACATGGGCGACGCGGGCCGCCGGCACCAGGTCGAGTAGGCCTTCGAGCAAGCCGTTGCCGGCGCGCAGGACCGAGGCGAAGACCAGTTTCTTGCCCTCCAGCGTTGGGGCTTCCATCGTCTCCATGGGCGTTTCGATCGTTGTCGTCGTCAGTTCGAGATTGCGGGTGACCTCATAGCCGAGCAGCAGCGAAATCTCGCGCAGCAGCCGCCGGAAGCCGGCCGTCGAGGTCTCCTTCTTGCGCATGATGGTCAGCTTGTGCTGGACAAGCGGATGGTCGACGACGGTGACGCCCTTCATGATGTTCTCCTGATGCGGTGTCGCCCGAAACCGCGCGCATGGACCCTTTCGGACGTGTCGCGCTTCAAGCTGCTTGGGCGAACCCTAGCGGTATTGGACCGGCCAAGGAACCGCTTGGCCACATCGACCACAGCTTTGTCGGAAGAAATCAGCGAGCGGCACTGTTCAGCCGGGCAAGAAGCGCCGCTTTGGTCTTGCGGTCGACGAAAGCCGCCTCGATGGCCGTCCTGGTGACCGCGGCGAGCGCTTTCTCATTCATCGCGAAATGCTCCGCCGCAATGTCGTATTCGCGCTTCAGCGAGGTCCAGAAATAGGGTGGGTCGTCAGAGTTGAGCGTCACCTTGCAGCCCGCCGCCTGCAGGGCCGGAAACGGATGGTCGGCGAAACTGTCGAAGACCTTGAGCGCGATGTTGGAACCGGGGCAGCACTCCAGCACGACGCCCTCGTCAGCGATGCGCCGGACAAGGTCGGGATTTTCGATGGCGCGCACGCCATGGCCGATGCGCGACGGGCGGATATGGTCGAGTGCCGCCTGGACAGTCTCCCAGCCCGTCAGTTCGCCGGCATGGACGGTGATGCCGAGCCCGGCCTCCCGCGCGATCTCGAAAGCCCTGACATAGTCTTCCATGTCGCCCGTGCGCTCGTCGCCGGCGACGCCGAAACCGGTGACCAGCGGATGGCCGCAGCGCGCCGCGAAGCGTGCCGCCCGCTCGATCGATTCGACGCCGACATGGCGCACGCCGGTGACGATCATACGGCCCTCTATGCCGGTCTTGGCCTTGGCGCGCAGCATGCCTTCGCCGAGCGCATCGGTGTAGGCCTTGGGTGACAGTCCGGCTTTCGTCGCGTGGTCCGGCGAGGTGAACACCTCGGAGTAGACTGCCCCGTCGCGGGCCAGGCTGGTCAGATAATGGTCGGCCAGCCGCGCGTAATCCTCCTCGGTCCGGAACAGGTCGGCGGAAAAATCGTAAGCCGCGAGAAAGGAGGTGAAATCCTGCCAGACGAAGGACCCGTTCTGGATATAGGGCGAGGTATCCTTGCCGTATTTCTGCGCCTGGCGGATGACGAGATCTGGCGCCGCTGCCCCTTCGATGTGGCAGTGCAGTTCCGCTTTCAAAGGCATTCAAACATCCCGTCGGTCAGTCCAGGTCTTGAAAACCCACCACCTGGAAGCGCGGCTGAACACCGCGCCTTAAACAATAGCGCCCGCATCACCGATCGGCTATGGTCCCGCCGGTTTTATGACGGATCAAAAAAATGTCAGTTGAGAGAACCACGGCCACCGGCGGCATGGAAACCTCCTATGGTTTCAAGCGTGTAGGGGAAGGCGAGAAGCAGTCCCTGGTCAACGATGTTTTCCACAAGGTCGCCAATCGCTACGACCTGATGAACGACCTGATGTCAGGCGGCCTGCACCGGCTGTGGAAGGATGCCATGGTCGCCTGGCTCAATCCGCCCAAGCGCTCGGGCTGGCGTGTGCTCGATGTTGCCGGCGGCACCGGCGACATCGCCTTCCGCATCGTCGATGCCAGCCATGGCCATGCCCATGCCACCGTGCTCGACATCAACGGCTCGATGCTCGCTGTCGGCCGTGACAGGGCCGAAAAGAAAGGCCTGTCCGGCAACACCGATTTCGTCGAGGCCAACGCCGAGGAACTGCCCTTGCCTGATGCCAGTTTCGACGCGTACACCATCGCGTTCGGCATTCGCAACGTCCCGCATATCAACGTGGCCCTGGACGAGGCGTTCCGCGTGCTGAAGCCCGGCGGCCGCTTCCTGTGCCTGGAGTTTTCCGAGGTCGAGATGCCGTTGCTCGACAAGGTCTACGAAGCCTGGTCGTTCAATGCCATTCCCAGGATCGGCAAGTTGGTCACCGGCGACGGCGAGCCCTATTCCTATCTGGTCGAATCGATCGCGAAATTCCCCAATCAGCAAAACTTCGCGGCGATGATTTCCCGCGCCGGCTTCGATCGCGTCTCCTTCCGCAACTATTCAGGCGGCATAGCGGCCCTGCATTCGGGCTGGAAGCTTTGACGTCGTCGCCCACCTCCAACACGCGACGTGTCTTGCGCCAGTTCAATGAACCGGTGGGGCGGACGCGGCCATGAGCACCGTCAGCGCGGGGTTCCGGCTCGTACGGGCCGGTTGGGTGCTGGTGCGCGAGGGCGTCGTCGCTGCCTTGCCCGGCGAGGAACTGTCCGGCCTGCCGAAATTCGGCTGGCGGCTGGCGCGGCTGTTCACCCGCCGCCGCGCGCTTGCCTATGAGCGTAGCGATCGGCTGGCCAAGGCAGTGGTCCGGCTCGGGCCTTCCTATGTCAAGCTTGGCCAGTTCCTGGCGACGCGGCCCGATGTCGTCGGCAACGACATGGCGCTCGATCTCGCCATGCTGCAGGACAAGATGCACACCTTCCCGACGGCCGAGGCGGTCGCGGCGATCGAAGCCTCGCTCGGACGCAAGCTCGGCGATCTCTACAAGCAATTCGGCGACCCGGTCGCCGCCGCCTCCATCGCTCAGGTCCATGCCGCTGAAACCGTCGATGGCGGCGTCGCCAGGAAGGTAGCGGTCAAGGTCATCCGGCCGGGCGTGCGCCGCCGCTTCTTCCACGACCTCGAAAGCTATTTCCTCGCCGCCCGCCTGCAGGAAAAATACATACGGTCGTCGCGCCGGCTGAGGCCGGTCGAAGTAACCGAGACGCTGGCGCAGACTACCAGGATCGAGATGGACCTGCGCCTCGAGGCGGCCGCCCTCTCGGAACTTGGCCAAAGCACCAGGGAAGACCCTGGCTTTCGCGTCCCTTCGGTGGACTGGGAACGCACCGGTCGCGACGTGCTGACCATGGAATGGGTCGACGGCGTCAAGATGAACGACCTCGCCGGCCTTGAAGCCGCCGGCCATGACCTGAAGGCGATCGCCGCCAATCTCATCCAGTCCTTCCTGCGCCATACGCTGCGCGACGGCTTCTTCCACGCCGACATGCATCCGGGCAATTTGTTCGTCGAGGCAAACGGCACCATCGTCGCCGTCGATCTCGGTATTGCCGGACGCCTCGGCAAGAAGGAGCGCCGCTTCCTCGCCGAGATCCTCTACGGCTTCATCACACGCGACTATCTGCGCGTCGCCGAGGTGCATTTCGAGGCCGGCTATGTGCCGCGCCAGCACAACGTCTCCGCCTTCGCGCAGGCGATCCGTGCGATCGGCGAGCCGATCCACGGCCAGCCGGCCGAAACCATTTCTATGGCCAAGCTTTTGACGCTGCTGTTCGAGGTGACCGAACTCTTCGACATGGCGACACGGCCTGAATTGATCCTGCTGCAGAAAACGATGGTGGTGGTCGAGGGCGTGGCGCGCACGCTCGATCCGGCTTTCAACATGTGGAGGACCGCCGAGCCGGTAGTCAGCGGCTGGATAGCCGGCAACCTCGGGCCGCGCGGCTTGCTGACCGACGCGCGCGACGGCGGCAAGGCGATGCTGGCGCTAATCCGCCAGGCACCGGAACTCGCGGCCCGTACGGAACGGCTGTCGCGAGAGATCGACCTGATGGCCGAGCACGGCCTGCGCTTCGATGAGGCGACCGCCCGCGCCATCGGCAAGGCCGAGGCACGCTACAGCCGTTCTGGCCGTGTGGCGCTGTGGGTGATCGCGCTGACGCTGGTCTATATCGCCTGGAAGCTTCTTTAGGCCCCGGTCGCTCCGAGGCCTGCGGCTTGCGGCAATTTGACTGCATTGCTATCATCGCTATCGGGCAAGATGAGTAGAGTGCAATCATATGGCCAGCATCACGATCCGCAACCTTGATGATGAGGTCAAGGAACTGCTGCGCCGGCTGGCGGCGGAAAACGATCGCTCCATGGAAGAACAGGCGCGGGTGATGATGCGGGCCGCTGTCGACGGCCAGATCGGCCCGGTTGGCCGTCTCGATCAGATCGAGAAAGCCCTCCTTGAACTGGCCAATTCGCAAGACGCCCCGACCGTGGCGTCGGCCTTGGCAGTCAAGAGCTTGCCGCGAGGCACACTTTCCAACAAGCGCATCCTGCTCATCATCGGCGGCGGCATCGCAGTCTACAAGGCGCTCGATCTGATCCGCCGGCTGCGCGAGCGTGGTGCGGCGGTGCGGGTGGTCATGACGTCGGCGGCGCAGGAATTCGTGACGACGCTGTCGGTCGGGGCGCTCTCCGCCGACCATGTCTTCACCGACATGTTCGACCGCAACGATGAACACGATGTCGGCCACATCAGGCTGTCGCGCGAGGCGGACCTCCTGGTGGTGGCGCCCGCAACCGCCGACCTGATGGCCAAGCTCGCCAATGGCCATGCCAACGATCTGGCCTCGACCGTGCTCATCGCCACCGACAAGCCGGTGCTGATGGCCCCGGCCATGAACCCGAAGATGTGGTCGCATCCCGCCACCCGCCGCAACCGCGCCACCTTAGGCAAGGACGGCATCACCTTCGTCGGCCCCGCCAAGGGTGAGATGGCCGAGAGCAACGAGGCCGGCGAAGGCCGCATGTCCGAACCGTTGGAGATCGTCGCCGCGGTCGAGGCGCTGCTCGATGCCGGGCCCAAACCGCTGGCGGGGCGCAAGATCATCGTCACGTCAGGCCCGACGCACGAGCCGATCGATCCCGTGCGCTATATCGCCAACCGGTCGTCCGGCAAGCAGGGCCATGCCATCGCCGCGGCATTGGCAAGGCTTGGCGCCGATGTCCGACTTGTCTCCGGTCCCGTAAGCATTGCCGACCCAGCCGGCGTGAAAACCATCCATGTCGAGCGAGCGCAGGAAATGCGCGACGTGGTGGAACAGCTTCTGCCTGCCGACGCCGCGGTATTCGTCGCCGCCGTTGCCGACTGGCGCACCGAGAATTCGGCCGGTGAGAAGATCAAGAAGGTCGCGGGCGAAGGCCCGCCGGTGCTGCGCATGGTCGAGAACCCCGACATCCTGGCTGGTGTCGGTCACCACGAGCAGCGACCCGGCCTGGTCGTCGGCTTTGCCGCCGAGACGCAGGATCTCTTGCGCAACGCCGAGGCCAAGCTCAGCAAGAAAGGTGCCGATCTCATCGTCGCCAACGATGTGTCGCAGACCAGCGGCATCGGTCCTTCAGGCGTGATGGGCGGCGATCGCAACCGGGTCCGGATCGTGTCTAGGACCGGCATCGAGGAATGGCCTGAAATGACCAAGGACGAGGTGGCGGCGCGGCTCGCCGCGCTCATCGCCGAGCGGTTGAAAACGATCGTCGTCTGACAAGTGTTGACGGAAGCCGCCAACATCCTGTCGCGTGCTGTGCGCTAAGCCGTCAGTTGGCCAAAAGCTCAGCCGTGCGGGCAAGCGCCCCGCCGAAGCCATTGAGCGGAATTGAAAAGCTTACGACTTGCCCGGTATCGGCCGCGAACGCGTCGATCTTGAGTGTGGTGCCGTTCTTCAGCAGCGGCGTGACATTGGCATCGAACGCCACCGGCACAAGGCAGCCGACCACCTGGCAGGTGTTGAACGGCAGGCTGCCATCGAGCTTCTGGTCGTCTATGGTCAGCGCGACACCCTTGGCAAGCGCCAGGCCGAACGGCAGGGCAAGGGTTCCGGTCGCATCCTCGCCGGTCTTGCTCGACAGCTCGATCGCCAGCAGCCGCTGGTTGCTTTGCTTGTTGAACTGCTGATGCGACAGGCTGCAGACCTTGTTCGTGCCCGATATCTGGCAATTGACCGTCCAGTCACCGTGAGTTTCGGACAAGGCCGATGCACCGCCGGGCAGCTGCGGCGCGTCAACTGCGGCGGGCGGTGTTGCCGTCACCTTGTCGCTCTTGGCTTGCGCCGCCATGGCCGGCAGGCCGGCGATACAGGCGGCACCCAGCACTGCTGCGAAATACGCGTATTTCCTCATCAAGACCTCTCCCGGCTCCGCCTCGAGCCAGTCTAGAAACTGGCCTTGAGAGACGCGCTGACTGCATTCTGTTTGACCGTTTCCCCGAAGGCGCCATTATACCTGACGGACATGCCGACGCATTGACGCCTTTCGGCTCGAGGCCGGCGCCGACCCGATAGAGCGGCGAATCGATCGCTTCCGTCAAGTGCAATGCCGGATAGCCGGGCAGATTCTCCGCAGCCGCAAAGCGGCCACTGCGCCATCTGGAACACGCCCGGATCGGTGAGTGCCGGAACCCGGATCCTGCGCCAGTTCGAGGAAGGTCGGATCGTCGGCGTAGAGAACGAGATCGGTGCCGTTATCCACCTTGAACTGGACGTTGAAGTCCACTGCCGGATGCAAGGTCTTCGCCTCGATGCCGGAATCGGCCGTCGCCGAACCCTTGGCCACCGCATATTCGGTGAACAGCTTGTCGATCGACAGGAAGTTCAGCGGAGCTTCGCCGTCGAGGTTGTTGAGGTCCACGTCGTATTCCCGCCATGGCATCGCAGGACATACACCCTATATATCTGGTGCGATGAGGTTTTCTTGCAGGAATGAGCGGATGTACATGCGTCGTACACCTATGAGTTTCGTGCTGGCGGTGCTGGCCGGGGTGGCTTTCGTCGGCTTTGCATCGCCTGCTTCCGCGCAGGTGCTCGATCCTGCGGCCAGAAACAATGTGCTCATCCAGCAGGATGACCTGCAGGCCTTGCAGAGCCGGATTCAGCGGCAGCAATTTCAGCAAGAGCAACAGCAGTATCGTGCCCAGGATCGCGTTATCGTCCAGCAGCCGCCGCCTGTCGTTCCGCAGGTCAGGCCGAGCTGCCAGACGCAGATAATCGGCAACACCGCCGTCAGCACCTGCCGCTGATCGACGGGCATCTTCTTTTATTTAGCCGACTTACATGGTAGGGCACTTTAGGTGCCCCTGCGGCAGTTTGGATTTTGCAAAGGCGTCGCATCACGCTAAGGGGCATTGGAGCGACTGGATTATCAAGATGGCAGCCACCAAGAAAAAGGCCGTGCGCCAGGCCAAGAAAGGCGAAAGGATCCGCCAGGTGGCGGCCATTCCCTTTCGGCTGAACCCGCGCGGCGGTATCGAGGTGATGCTGGTCACATCGAGAACGACGAGACGCTTCATCGTGCCCAAGGGGTGGCCGATGAAAGGCAAGAGCGGGCACAAGGCAGCCACCATCGAGGCATTGGAGGAAGCCGGGGTGCTTGGCAAAACGCTGAAGCAGCCGGTGGGCACCTATTCCTACTGGAAACGCTTGGCCAACCGCTTTGTCCGCGTTGACGTCATCGTGTTTCTGCTGGAAGTGACGGAAGAGCTTGCCGACTGGCAGGAGGCCAAGCGGCGGCAGCGGGCTTGGCTGGCGCCGGCCGAGGCCGCGATGCTCATCGACGAGCCCGATCTCTCGACGCTGGTGAACACCTTGGCGCTGCCCAAGCCCGCGCCGCTCGAGCAGGCATAAGCCTCAACTGTCCGTGCTCTCATCTTCAGGAAGCGGCCGTGCCGCCGGGCCGCTATAGGCCCACAGCCATTCGCGCGGAAAAGTGTGGGTGGTTTCCTGTCCGTATTGCGTCGCAACAAAGAGTTTGAAGCGCTCGAAAGCGCTTAGTTCAACTTGACCAAAACCACCCGACGGTTCTTGGCGCGGCCGGTCTCCTCGTCATTGCTGGCGACGGGCGCCATCATGCCGGCTCCGGCCGCCGTAAGCCGCGACGCATCGATCCCGTATTTCGCCACGAGCGCCGCCTTGACCGCCTGCGCCCGCCGGGACGACAGATCGAGATTGTAATCGAAGACGCCCTGATTGTCGGTATGGCCGACGACGATGACGGTCATCTCGGGCTCATTGGTCAAAAGCGTCGAAATCTCCTTCAGCGTCGGCTCGGACTCCGGCTTGATGTCAGCTTTGTCGGTGTCGAAGAAGATGCCGTAGAGGGAGATGCTGCCGGTGGCGGAGAGCGAGTCCGCCATCTTGGCAGCTTCGACGACCACCATTTTCCTGTCGCGCGCCTTGGGTTCCAGCACCTGCACAACGGCGACGGTGCGACCGTTGAGTTTCTTGCAGTAGAGATCGTCGGTCAACGAATAGGTCTGCACGGTGACATAGGCGTCGCCGCCGTCCTGCGGCACCTTGGCCGAGAAATAGCGCTGGTCGCTGATGCCGGTAGCCAACGCGCAAGCGCCATTGGAGAATGCCGCGTCCTTGAGATCGCTTTCATGGAAGGAATACATCGTCAGGCTCATGTCGCCGCCGCCGCCGCTCGACGAGCGGTCGGCGGCGCCGCCACATTCCTCCTTCTTGCACTCGAACAGGACTTCGCCTCCTGCTGCCTTGATCACATCCTGATAATTGCGCAGTACCTCGAGCGGCGACCGCTCGGCCGGCAGCACATAGGCGATACGGGTCAGGGCACCCTCCACCTCGGCCTTCTTGTCCGGCGCGAAAACGCGATTGTTCATGGCGTCGCGCGCGTTGGGATCTGCACTTGGCTTCAGGGGCGACAGCGGTATGCTGAAGTCGGTAAAGGCAAGCTTTGCGTAGGACACGATGAAAGAGCCTTCGTAGCGCTTGGCCAATTGATTGTCGGCGGCGCCCGCGATATCGGCGGTCGGCACCGTCGCGTCGGCTGCCGCGAGCCGCACTGTCAGCGCGAGAACAAGCCCCGCCCAGAAAAACCTCATGATTGTCGACTTTAATGCATGCATCGATCGATCCCCTCGCTTGATGATCGATGCTAGCAGAGCGGGTATGTCCAGTCGATGACGCCGCTCAGGGCAGCCGCTCCAGCAGGATGGTAGGCGCGTCGTGATAGAGGGTCTGCGTCAGCTCGGTATAGCCGCACTTCCTGGCGACGTTCAACGAAGCCGTATTCTCGGGATCGATGATGCAGACGGTTCTGGCACGTCCGAACGTCTCGTCGCCCCAGCCATGCACGCGGCTGACGATCTCCGTGGCAAGGCCGGCGCCGTGCGCGGCCGGAGCGAGCGCCCACCCCGCCTCGGGGATACCTTCGATCGACGGCTCCATGTCGCGCTTCAGATCGTGGAACCCGGCCTCACCGACGAAGCGGCCAGTCGCTTTCTCCTCGATGGCCCAGAAGCCGTAGCCAAGCAGCGACCACAGGCCGGCATGGCGCAGGAAGCGCATCCAGCTTTCCTCACGCGTGCGCGGCTTGCCGCCGATGAAACGGGTGACAACGGGGTCGGCCCACATCGTGGCATAGGCATCGAAATCGCCGAGCCGGTGTGCCCGCAGGATGGTTCGCGGGGTCTCGATGACCGGGGCGATGGTCGCTTGCGTCGTGTTCATTGGATTTGTCTCGCGTTACGGCCTGCGGTTAACAAATCGCCGGCGCGGTGCAAGAGCCAGGAACCAGGAACCATCATCCAAGGCGCAACGTCCGGCAGCCTTCACGACATCCGGGCGCTATGGGATTTTCGCGCGGCGGTGTTATTTTCGACGCCGGCTGTTTCAGCACGTCCCAATTTTTCACGCCCCGGCCACTGCCGCCGATCCAAGGAAATCCGCATGGACACCACCGACCTCGTGCTCGCCATCATCCACCATCTGCTGGTGTTCTCGCTAGCCGGGATCATCGGCGCCGAATTCGTGCTGATCCGTGGGGATCTGCCGGTCGCGACGCTCAAGCGGCTCGCCGGCATCGACCGCCACTACGGCATCATCGCCGCGCTCATCATCATCGTCGGCATCGGCCGTGTCGCCTGGGGGCTCAAGGGTTGGGAGTTCTACGTCTACAACTGAGTGTTCTGGGCCAAGATGGCGGCATTCGGCACCGTCGGCCTGCTGTCGATCATCCCGACCGTGCGTTTCATGTCCTGGAGCCGGCAGGCGAGCGCCAATCCTGCCTTCGCGGTGCCTGTCGGCGAACTGGCCTCGGTGAAGACCTATATCCGCGCCGAGGCGTTCGTTTTCCTGCTGATCCCGGTTTTCGCCGCGGCGATGGCGCGTGGCTACGGCTACTGATCGTCGGCGGCAATCGTTTCAAGCGGAGCGATCGGCACCAGCGGTGCCGGAATGCTGGTCGTCTTCACCTCTGCCTTGCAGATATCTGCGATAACGCAGGCCGGACAATCCGGCTTGCGCGCCTTGCAGACATAGCGGCCGTGCAGGATCAGCCAGTGATGCGCATGGCGCATATATTCGTCCGGGATGATCTTTAGAAGTCCCTGCTCGACCTGTTCCGGGGTCTTGCCGGGCGCCAGGCCAAGCCGGTTGCCGATGCGCAAGATGTGGGTGTCGACCGCCATCGTATGCTGGCCGAAGGCCATGTTGAGCACGACATTGGCGGTCTTGCGCCCGACACCGGGCAGCTTGACCAACTCGTCGCGGTCATCGGGCACCTCGCCGCCATGGTCGCGGATCAACGCCTCCGATAGTGCGATGACGTTCTTGGCCTTGTTGCGCCAGAGACCGATGGTCCTGATATAGTCGCCGACCCTGGCTTCACCCAATGCCAGCATCTTTTGCGGCGTATCGGCGGCTTTGAACAAAGCCCGCGTCGCCTTGTTGACGCCGGCATCGGTCGCTTGCGCCGACAGCACCACCGCCACAAGCAGCGTGAAGGGGTTGACATGTTCAAGCTCGCCCTTCGGCTCTGGCCGCTGCACCGAAAAGCGTCGGAATATCTCGTGCACTTCGGCCGGGCTGTAGCGCGAAGTCCGCCGCGCGGGCCGTGAACGCGGCTTGGCATTGGAGCCGTCGCGCCGTCCGGACGGCGGCTCTTTTTCGGGCATGGAAGATTCTTTGGACTTGGGGCTGGCCATTTTCCTCCTATAGTATCCTGTCATGAGCGACACAAACGCCTCGTTTCAGGCTGATGAGCCCTTCTTTCACGCATTGCTGACCCCACACCGGTCGCTGGGCCGGACGGGCTTCCTGATCCTGATGGGCGCACTGATGTTCGGCTGGCTGGTCACGGGTGCGTTTTTCCTGTCGCGCGGCGCCTGGCCGGTGTTCGGCTTCTTCGGCATCGACGTGATTGCCGTCTACATCGCCTTCCGCGTCAATTATCGGGCCGCACGCGCCCGCGAGGAAGTGTCGGTCTCGCGCACCAGCCTCGACATCCGCAAGACGGCCCCCTCGGGAAAATCGGAAGCGCATCGCTTCAACCCTTTCTGGGCGCGTTTTTCGGTCGCCCGTCACGCCGAGATCGGCATCACCAGAATGATCGTGGAAGCACAGGGCCAGAACGTGCCGATCGGCGGCTTCCTCGACCCCGATTCCCGCGAGAGCTTCGCCACCGCCTTCGCGCGCGCGCTGGCGACCGCCAAGGCGCGCTAAAGCAATTCCAGGAAAAGAAGCGGTTTTCCGTCCGGGCTCGAACCCGGAGTCTATCTGGGCAAGTGCTGCAAGAAGGCAAGTTTCGGGTGGCGATCGGCGCCCCAAGAGGCGATATTCCGGCCCAAGGAGACAGGTCCATGAGCACACACACGGCAGTCCTCAAGAAGGACATCACGCCCGAGGGCAGCGACTACGAGATCGTGCGCCGCGCCATCGAGAAGATCAGCCTCGACTATCGCGACCAGCCATCGCTGGAAGAACTGGCCGAGGAGGTCGGCGAGACGCCGACCGGTTTGCAAAAACTCTTCACTCGCTGGGCCGGCCTGTCGCCCAAGGCCTTCCTGCAGGCGGTGACGCTGGACCATGCGCGCAGGCTGCTCGATTCCGGCATGCCTCTGCTCGAAACCTCCTTCGAACTGGGCATGTCCGGCCCCGGCCGGCTGCACGACCTGTTCGTCACCCATGAGGCGATGTCACCGGGCGACTACAAGACGCGCGGCGCTGGCCTCACCATCCGCTACGGCTATCACACCTCCCCGTTCGGCACTGCCCTGATCATGGCCACCGACCGCGGGCTTGCCGGCCTCGCCTTCTGCGACCCCGGCGAGGAACGCACCGCTTTTGCGGACATGTCCGGCCGCTGGCCGAACGCGCTCTATGTCGAGGACAGGGAAGCGACAGGGCCCTATGCCGCGCGCATCTTCGAGCCGACGCTGTGGCGCGCCGATCAGCCGCTTCATGTCGTCATGATCGGGACCGACTTTCAGGTCCGCGTCTGGGAGGCGCTGCTCCAGATCCCTATGGGCAAGGCCCGTACCTATTCCGCGATCGCGGCCAGCATCGGTGCGCCGAGCGCCAGCCGCGCGGTCGGCGCCGCCAACGGCGCCAACCCGCTCTCCTTCGTGGTGCCGTGCCACCGCGCCATCGGCAAATCAGGCGATCTCACCGGCTATCACTGGGGCCTGACCCGCAAGCGCGCCATCCTGGGCTGGGAGGCGGGGCAGATTTCGTCGTGAAATGTCGATTTTTGCTTTCTGCTGCGGAGAATATATACGAACATTTGAAAATGCGCAGTATTATTGCGCGTGATTTTGGAATTTCTGGATACAACCGTGGACAACCGCCGGTTTCTTCAAGAGCTTTATTTCGGCCTCTTATTTAAGTTTACGCTAAATTAACCACGATAAAGCGATGATGACCCGTATTAATTCGGGCGATCCGACTTAATAGGAGGATCTCGATGAAGTTGTTCCGCACCGTGTTTGGTGCAGCCTTGCTGGTCGCGTGCCTGGACCGCGCGGCGATGGCCACAACGCAGAATGTTATCTTTAATGGCACGGTCACCGCGACCTGTACGCTCGTTGTCGGCACCAACGGCACGATGACGGTGAGCGCCGACCTTCAGTCGCTGAGCTCCCACAACAGCGGCGGTTCGGCTGGAACAGTCACGCTCACCACCACCGGGGGTGTTTCGCTCAGCGTCGATCCGGTGACCCTCACCACCGTGCCGGCCGCCGACAGCACGGCCATCACCTGGACACCGACCTATTCTGCCAGCGGCGCCCACACGATCGCGGAAACGGCGTCCTCCACCGCCCTGACTGTCCCCGGCGCCGACCTTGTCTCGGTCCATCTCGCCGGCACCAAGGGCGGCAGCAACCGCTTTGCCACCGGAAACTATCAGGCAACGGTAACACTGCGCTGCGAATAGGCCGTCGCGAAGGAGAGGTCCTTGAAACATGCACGAATCCTGGCGACGGCGGTGGCCGTCTGCCTGCCGGCCATTGCGGCCAACGCCCAGTCGATGTCGCCGATGCGGGGCGAGGTCAACAGTTTCACCGACGCCTTCGCGGTCCGCGTCTTCCCCGCCAATCCCTACGGCCAGAAGATAAGGGTCGAAATCCACGTCTACGATCAGAATTTTCAGCCAGTGGACGCCAAGATCTCTCCGAGCGTCTTTCAGCTGGGCTCGCAGGCTTCCCGCCCCGTCCTTGTGGTCGTGCCCTTCGGCGGCGCTGCCGAGCGTAAAGTGCGTATCTGTACCGAGAGCATCCCCTTTCCCAATCAACAGACGCAGATAAAGGCACAGATATGCGGAAAGTTTTTTGGGCACCGCAAGTCCTGACAGTCGCGTGTGCGGCAATGTGGGCGGGGATCTCGCCGGTGCTGGCCGAGGATGTCTACAACCTCAATCAGAACGAGAGCGGCTTCAATTTGCCCGGCGTGACGTTGCCTCAGGGCCAGGACGAGGTCCACGCTTCCGACGGCACCACCTGCCGTTCGGCGGTGTCGGGCACCGGCGCCTATTTCGACCTCGGCGTTATCAGAGGCAACAGCCAGTCGAACAACGACGTCGCCACCTACGGCCGCGTGGTGATCCCGATCGGTCGTGCGCCGAAACGTGTCGATTGCAGCCGCCTCTATGAACTCGAGGTCGAGCGCCTGCAACTGGAGCTGAAACTGCTCAAGATGGGCCTCGGCGGCGACGGCCCGACGGCGAGCGTGGCCGCCAGCGCTCCCACGCCCGTGGCCGCATCACCCGGATGGGCCAACGAAGGCTGGAGCATCAGGACCGGAAGCGGCGATGGCAAGAAAAAGAAGAAGAAATAACCGAGCGCTGCTTGCGATGGCCGCGCTCGCCGGCTTCTGCCTTCCGGCGCAGGCGGCGATCATCGGCACCTGCACCATCATGGTCGGGGCATCGGGAACGATGACCGCAAATCCGGCCATCGGCATACTCGGATCCAAGCAGGCAGGCGGATCGAGCGCCAGCGCCACCGTGGTGGCAAGCTCCACGCTGTGCTCGCTGTTCAACCTGCTGGACTGTTATTCGGTTTCAGCGCCGGCGCCTGCGGCATTCTCGTCCGCGCCGAGCGGCGGTGGCACCAACGTGACCTTCGTCTCGGTCTTCCGCCTCGATGGCTCGGGCGTCGACAACAATGGGGGCGTGCCGCAAAGGGTCGTCAACGGCACCCACGCCATGCAGGTCGACCTCACCGCCACCAAATCGAGCGGCATCTTCCCGGCCGGCAGCTATCAGGGCATCGTCACAGTGCTGTGTGAGTGAGGCGGCAAATCGCGCTGGACCATTCGCGTGGTCTGGCATCGAGCGGCCTGGCAGGATAGCTTCCCCTGCATTCAGCAGGAGGCATTTCTTGATTATCGTAGTCGGCTCGATCAACCTCGACCTTATCGCCAATGTCGACCGCTTGCCGAGCCCCGGTGAGACGGTGAGCGGTTCCGGTTTCACAACGGCGCCCGGCGGCAAGGGCGCCAACCAGGCGCTCGCCGCCGCACGTGCCGGTGCTCAGGTGCGCATGGTCGGCGCCGTCGGCAAGGACAATTTCGCACCAGAAGCGCTGGCGTTGCTGCGCGAGGCCAAGGTCGACCTGTCGGGCGTGGGAGAGACCTTTGCCTCGACCGGCACGGCGCTGATCATGGTCGGTGACGACGGCGAGAACATCATCGCCGTGGTTGCCGGCGCCAATGCTTCCGTGGTGCCCGGCGACCTCTCCAAGGCTTTTCTGAACAAGGGCGACGTCGTGCTGCTGCAGCATGAGATTCCGCTCGCGACGATCGATGCGGCACTCGACCAGGCAAGGGCGGCCGGCGCGGTCACCGTGCTCAACACGGCTCCGTTCCACGCCAAGGCGGCCGGCTTCCTCGGCAAGGCTGATTACGTCGTAGCCAACGAAACCGAGTTCGACCTCTATGGCGAGGCGCTGGCGCTCAGCGGCCGCGATCGGAAGGCGCGCATGCGCGATTTTGCCGGGAAAACCGGACGCGCCATCGTCGTCACGCTTGGCGGCGAAGGCGTGATGGCGGCGACGCCGAGCGATTTCCTGACCGTTCCCGCGTTGAAGATCACGCCGGTCGACACGGTCGGGGCCGGCGACACATTCTGCGGCTATTTCGCGGCCGGCCTGGCGTCGGGCCTCACGCTCGAACAGGCATTGGCGCGTGCCGGCGCCGCCGGCTCGCTGGCTTGCCTCAAGCCCGGCGCCCAGCCGGCAATCCCGCTGGCCAAGGATGTCGACCAGGCCTTGCAGGAAACCCGTTGAGATGATGCGCCCCCGCACCAGACATGCCGTACCCGCGGCCAGCGACATCTGCCGCCTGTCGGCTGTCGAACTCGCCGACGCGATCCGCCGAAAGAAACTCTCCGTGCGCGAGGTGGTGACGGCGTTCCTCGATCGCATCGATGCGGTCAACCCGCTGGTCAATGCCATTGTCTCGTTGCGCGACCGCGCCGACATCCTGCGCGAGGCCGACGCCGCCGATATCAGGCGGACGGATGGAAGCGGGTCCCTCTTTGGCCTTCCCATTGCCATCAAGGACCTTGCCTCCACAACGGGCCTCAGAACCTCGTTCGGCTCGCCGATCTTCGCCGATTTCGTGCCGCAGGAAGACGACTTCTTCGTCGAACGCATCCGCGACGCCGGAGCCATCATCATCGGCAAGACCAACGTTCCCGAATTCGGGCTCGGCTCCAACACCTACAACAACGTGTTCGGGCCAACGCTGAACGCTTTCGATCCGTCGCTCACCGCCGGCGGCTCGAGCGGCGGTGCGGCGGTGGCGCTGGCACTCGACATGGTGCCCGTCGCCGACGGCAGCGATTTCGGCGGTTCGCTACGCAACCCGGCAGCCTGGAACAATGTCTACGGTTTTCGGCCGTCGCAAGGGCTCGTGCCCGCTGGTCCCGACTTCGAGGTTTTTCAGGCGCAGATGGGCGTCGAGGGGCCGATGGGCCGCAACGTCGCCGACATGGCGCTGTTGCTCGACGTGCAGGCCGGTTACCATCCGCAGGCGCCTCTCTCCTATGAAAAGCAGGGCTCCTTCCTTGAAGGGCTCGCGACGGTGGCGACCGGCGGCCGCATCGCCTGGCTGGGCGATCTCGGCGGCCATCTGCCGATCGAGCCCGGCATCCTCGACCTTTGCGAGGCAGCACTCGCACGGTTCACGGATGTATCCTTCCTGGCCGAGCCCTTGCGACCGGATTTCGATTTCGAAGCACTCTGGCAGGCCTTCGTGACGCTGCGCCAGGCCAGCAGCGGCTGCGCCCTGAAAGTGCATTATGACGATCCCGCCAGGCGCAGCCTGTTGAAACCGGAAGCCGTCTGGGAAGTGGAGAACGCCATGCGGCTGACGGCGCCGCAAATCCGCGCGGCTTCGGTCGTTCGCACCTCCTGGCACCGCATGCTGTTGTCGATCTTCGACCGCTTCGACCTTATCGCGCTGCCAACCGCACAGGTCTTTCCCTTCGATGTCGGCACCCATTGGCCCCGCGAGGTCGCCGGGCGGGAGATGGACAGCTACCATCGCTGGATGCAGGTTTCAGCCTTCGCCACCTTGGGCGGTTGCCCGGCGGTCAATGTGCCGGTCGGCTTCGACCACAGGGGCCGGCCCATGGGCATGCAGCTGATCGGCCGGCCACGCGGCGACCTCGCCGTGCTGAAGGCCGCGGCCGCCTATGAGACGACGTTGCCCTGGCCGGCCGGCGCCTGAGCCAGGCACGCCGCGCACCGGCTTGCGTCGTTATCGCCGCCATGCATTGATTGTCGCCTGAAAGGCCGCGTAGCGGCATTGCGAGGAAAAATCATGTCGCTGGAACTCTACGCCGCCTATGTTCTTGCCTGCATCGTCATCATCCTGGTGCCCGGGCCGACGGTGACCTTGATCATCGCCAACAGCATCCGCCACGGAACTCGTGCCGGTCTCGCCAACGTTGCCGGCACGCAAGCCGGCCTTGCCGTCACGATCGCCATCGTCGGCATCGGCCTCAACACGCTGATCTCGGGCATGGGCCACTGGTTCGAGTGGGTGCGTCTGATCGGCGCCGCCTACCTGATCTGGATGGGCGTGCAGATGTTCCGCTCGAAGGGCACGCTGAACGCCGACGGAACCGCTCGTAAACCACGCGGCGGCTTCTTCCTGCAGGGCCTGCTCGTGGCGCTGAGCAATCCCAAGACGCTGATTTTCTTCGGCGCCTTCTTCCCGCAGTTCATCGCGCCGCAGGGCAATTATTCGCTGCAGATCGTCGTCATGGGCCTAACCGCCATGATCTTCGCCGTCATGTCGGATTCGACCTATGCGCTCGCCGCCGGCCGCGCCGGCCGCATGCTCTCGGCCAGCCGCGTCAAGCTCCTGTCCAGGATCAGCGGCAGCTTCATGGTCGGCGGCGGCCTGTGGCTGGCGTTTTCGCGGTCGAAGTAACCACGAAAGCGCCTTCTTCATAAATTTTCGCAGAGACACATTGAAGAATTGCACGCCACTGCACAATTCTTCACTATGCGCAAATCAAACGTTTCCTTTCGGGATCGCTTGCTTATTTGGCAATACGAGTACAGCGACGCAGTGGTCGGCATCGCTTTCTTTTGCGCCTTTGCGCTGATGAAATCCATCGCAATTGTAGAGCTTCAGGCCAATCCGGTCGTCGCCACCCAACGCGTGATGGCCGTTGTCGAATACATTAGAGTGAAGCCTATCAGCCCGTATGCCATGGTAGGTCACAATTTGTACTACACCTACGATGTACGCCTTGATGACGACAACACGCGGATATCGATCGACGATGACGTCGAGCGACCGCATCTTCTTGGCTCTCTCGTTCCTATTGAACGGCAGCACCACAAGCACGGCGTCGACACCTATCGATTGCTCAATGGGTGACAACGCGCGCTGGTGACAACGCGCGTTGTCCAAAAAACGTCAGTTAAGCCGCCTCAGCCTCTCCACCAGCAGCGCAAAAAACCCGTCATGGTCGATGTCGCGCATCACCATGGCGTTCTTTTCCCGCTTGGTCACCCCCCACCAGTCGATCACGGTCATGCCCATGGTCAGTTCCGAGGCGGTTTCCACGCTGACATTGCAATTGCGGCCCTTGAACAGATCCGGCTTCAGCAGATAGGCGATAACGCACGGGTCGTGCAGCGGCCCGCCGTCGGTGCCGTACTTCTCCTCGTCGTAACGCTCGAAGAATTCGAGCATATCTGCCGTGGCGATGCCGACCTTGCTGCCAAGCTTGCGAAAAGCGTCGATGCGCTTGGACGTGGTCAGCGCCTTGTGGGTAACGTCGAGCGGCATCATCACGATCGGGATGCCGGACTTGAACACCAGATCGGCGGCCTGTGGATCGACATAGATGTTGAATTCGGCGGCCGGCGTGACATTGCCGCCTTCGAAGAAGCCGCCGCCCATCAGCACGATTTCCTTGATGCGCGGTGCAATGCGCGGTTCGCGGATTAGTGCCAGCGCTATGTTGGTGAGCGGCCCGAGCGGGCAAAGGGTGATGGTGCCGCTCTCTTCCTTCATCAGCGTCTCGACGATGAAATCGACGGCATACTGCTCCTGCAGCTTCATCGTCGGTTCGGGCAGTTGCGGCCCGTTGAGACCGGTCTTGCCATGCACTTCCTCGGCGGTGACCAGTTCGCGCGCCAACGGACGGATGGCGCCGGCATAGACCTTGATGTCTGGCCGGCCGGCCAATTCGCAGATCTTACGGGCGTTCTTTTCGGTCAGTTTCAACGGCACGTTGCCGGCAACGGCAGTAATGCCGATGATGTCCAGTTCGCTACTGCCGAGCGCCAGCAGAATGGCGACGGCATCGTCCTGGCCGGGATCGGTGTCGATGATGATCTTGCGTGGTTGGGGCATTTCAATTCCTTGTTTGGCTAGCCATCAGCTCACCGGTCGTGCGCCCGAAAAACGCCAACCGGCTGCAAGCTGCCGAACCGCTCGACGGGGAACGGTCCTGGCCTGCGCGCTTCTCCTTGCATCCGCGCGTCGTTTCAAGCGCCATGTCGATTATTCCTGTGAGTCCACGGCTTGGTCTTTTTGGGCGGGTCTTTTGGTGGCTTGAACTTGGTCGTGGGGCGGACCATATCAAGACCATCGGGAAAAATGCCATTTGGGTTTTTCCAGTTTATGTCGCTCTTGAGAGGACAGTGTAACATGAGCCGAATGACGCCTTTCTCCAGCCCGCTTCTCCTGGGTTTCGATGCCATGGAAAAGACCCTGGAGCGTCTGGCGAAGTCCGGTGACAGCTACCCTCCCTACAACATCGAGCGCCTCAGCGGTGCCGACGGCAAGGCCGAAAGGCTACGCATTACACTTGCTGTCGCCGGTTTCGCCGAAAGCGATCTCGATGTGACAACGGAGGAAAACCAGTTGGTCGTGCGCGGTCGTCAGACCGACGATACCGAGCGCGAATTCCTTCATCGCGGCATTGCCGCACGCCAGTTCCAGCGCTGCTTCGTGCTGGCCGACGGCATGCGCGTGATCGCGGCGGAGCTGAAGAACGGCCTTTTGTCGATCGACCTCGATCGGCCGGAGTCTGAACGGCTGGTACGGAAAATAAATATATCGGTGAAAGACTGATCTTCACTGATGGCTCTCATGCGGGATGGCCTTGAGCGGCGTCCTCGCGCCAAGGAGGCTTGAAATGACCAGAACTGACGAAACCATCACCATGACCAGCGGCGAGTTCGCCCATCTCGGCGAAGGCTCGGTCGCCTATCTGCGCAAGGTCTCGAGCGATGAACTGCTCGGCCGCTTCCCCAACATCGGCGAAATCGCGCCCGGTATGGAGCTGTGGGCCCTGTTTGGCGCCAACGGCCAGCCGATCCTGCTTTCCGATGCGCGTGACCGTGCCTTGGCCGGCGCCATGGAAAACGACCTGACCACCGTCGCCATTCATTAAAGTCGGCCAGCGGGTTAACTGAAAAGGGCCGCTCACGGCGGCCCTTGGGGTGATATCTTAAAAAAGATGGCTTCAGGCCGCGTGCGAGGCCTGTGTGTCCGACAAAAGCGCGTGGATCGCCGCGGCGTCGCGCGTTCCCCTGACCTTGGCCACCGTGTCGGCGTCGCGCAGCACGCGCGCGATGCGCGACAGCGCCTTTAGGTGATCGGCACCCGCCCCTTCCGGCGCCAGCAGCAGAAACACCAGATCGACCGGTTGGTCATCCAGCGATTCGAAATCGACCGGGGTTTCCAGCCGGGCGAAAACGCCGGCGATGCGCTTCACGCCGGCGAGCTTGCCATGCGGGATGGCGATGCCGTTGCCGACGCCGGTCGAACCCAGGCGTTCGCGCTGCAGGATGGTGTCGAACACCTCCCGTTCCGGGATGCCCGAAATCGCCGCGGCTCGCTCGGACAGCAATTGCAGAAGCTGCTTCTTCGAGTTCGCCTTCAACGCCGGCAAGATCGCCGGAACGCTGATAAGATCGCTCAGATCCATGCTTGAAAATCCTTGTTCGCCTGCCGCGCCAGTCCCCACCCCTCGTGCGGCCGGCTTTTATCCCTGTGCGACTTTGGTCGTGGACGGATCGATCCAGCCGATGTTTCCGTCTGGCCGGCGATAGACAATGTTGAGGTGGTCGGTTCCGGCATTGCGGAAAACAACCACCGGACTGTCCTTGGTATCGAGCTCGATGACGGCTGAGGCCACCGACATGGTCTTCAGCGTCATGGTTGATTCGGCGACGATGGCCGGTGCGAAATCCTCCGGGATTTCCTCATCGTCATCGGCAAGCGGTGCCATCACGGTATAGGCAATGTCGGTCAACTCGCCATTGGCATTGCCCGAATTGTGCGATTTCAGACGGCGCTTGTAGCGCCGAAGCCGGGTCTCCAGCCGATCGGCCGCGGCCTCGAAGGCGAGCGTCGGATCCTGGGCATCGCCGGTGGCCTGCAGCGAGGCGCCGGAATCCAGCCTGATCATGCAATCCGCCGAATAGCGCGAGCCCGATTTGATGACGGTGACGTGCCCCGCGAAGCCGCGATCGAAATATTTGCCGATCGCTTCACCGACACGATCGTTGATGCGTGTGCGGAACGCATCGCCGATATCCATGTGCTTTCCCGAAATGCGCAGATTCATCTGAAAACTGACCTTCCTTGCTCAGGCTTCAAACTGGCCCGAGTTTATACTCGTGATCCGTGCGCACAAGCTTTGCGGCGTCACTCGCGCCGATTTAAATCCGAACTTTCCGGTTGATCACAAGCCGCCTTCTTGACCGTCCCGGGTCATTGTCGTGACGGACCATCCGCTAGCGGGCATCAAGCCCGTCTCATGCGGGCGGGCTTCTAGCCACTTCACCGTGGCTTGTCAATGAAACTCGAAAACTGTGGAAATCGCGAGTGCCTAACGGCCGGCGCTGGCGAGCGCCCGCTTCTCGCGCCGGCGCTGCACTGATGAGGGAATATTCATGCCTTCCCGGTACTTGGCGACCGTGCGACGGGCGATATCGACGCCGCTTTCCCTCAGCATGTCGACGATAGCATCGTCCGACAGCACATCGACGGGCTTCTCTTCGTCGATCATTTGCTTGATGCGATCACGCACCGCTTCGGAGGAATGCGCATCGCCACCACCCGATGCCGCGATCGAGGCGGTGAAGAAATAGCGCAGTTCGAACACGCCGCGCGGGGTGAGCATGTATTTGTTCGCGGTGACCCGGCTGACCGTCGATTCGTGCATGCCGATGGCGTCGGCCACCGTGCGCAGGTTGAGCGGCTTCAGGTGGCGCACGCCATGGACGAGGAAAGTATCCTGCTGGCGCACGATTTCCGAGGCCACTTTGAGGATCGTCTTGGCCCGCTGGTCGAGGCTGCGTGTCAGCCAGTTGGCATTCTGCAAGCACTCGGCCAGGAAGTCCTTCTCAGCCTGGTTCTTCGCGTGCGGCGACACTTGGGCGAAATAGATATGGTCGACCAGCACGCGCGGCAGCGTTTCGGCGTTGAGTTCGACGGTCCAGCTGCCGTCATTGGCCGCCCGCACCTCGACATCGGCGACGATCGAGTCGCTGGCGCCGCCTGAAAACGCCATGCCGGGCCGTGGGTCGAGCGCCCGGATTTCGGCCAGCATGTCGAGCAAATCCTCCTCATCGACGCCGCAGAGCCGCTTAAGCGTCTGGAAATCGCGGCGCGCCAGCAGTTCGAGATTGGCGATCAGGGCCTTCATGGCCGGATCGAGCCGGTCACGCACCGCAAGCTGCAGGGAAAGGCATTCCGCGAGATCGCGGGCAAACAGGCCGGCCGGCTCGAAGGTCTGGCATACGGCCAGCACCTTGCCCACCGCCACGCCGTCGGTGCCAAGCCGCCCAGCGATCTCCGCCAGATCGGCCCTGACATAGCCGGTCTCGTCGAGCCCATCGGCAAGTTCTCCGGCGATCAGCCGCGGTACGGGATCGGTGAAGGCGAGCGCGATCTGCTCGCCGACATGGTCGCGCAGCGTGATCGCGCTCGCCGCCATGTCGCCGGCATCGAGCCCCTCGGAAGAGGAGCCGCCGCCACTGCCAGAAGCCGATTTCCATTGCGCCGTCAGGTCGGGCCCGAGCCGTTCGCTGGTGCCGGGATCATCGGGAAACAGGTTTTCCAGGGACGTGTCGAGCTTTTCCGAGATTGCCTCGGCGCTCCATGCCGTCTCGTTCTCGAACCAGTCGCCATCGGGCGCCGCTTGCGGCTCAGCCTCGAGCTTCTGCGCCTGATCGCTCGCGGCATCGTCCTGCGGCTCGGCGCGCTCCAGGAGCGGGTTGCGCTCGATCTCCTCGTCGATGAAATGCTCGAGCTCTGCATGAGTGAACTGCAGCAGCCGAATCGACTGCATCAGCTGCGGCGTCATCACCAGCGACTGCGACTGTCGGAGCTGTAGTTTCGCCGCCAATGCCATGGTTCGGTTTCAAACGCCTCCTCTACGCGTCCGGACTTCCGGAATGAATTTCTCGGCCGGCCATAGAAACTGGCCCGGCTTTTGCTTGTCAAGGCAAAGCCTAGCAAAACTCGCTTACCGGAGCGTTATTGCGGATCAAAATCGCGGAAAACTGGTCGTCGGCGCGCAAAAAATCGTATCAGGAAACAA
Organism: Mesorhizobium sp. B2-3-11; assembly: GCF_006442215.1. NCBI lineage: Bacteria > Pseudomonadati > Pseudomonadota > Alphaproteobacteria > Hyphomicrobiales > Phyllobacteriaceae > Mesorhizobium > Mesorhizobium sp. B2-3-11. Next base: position 120,982 of record NZ_VFVS01000002.1, read on the forward strand.
ATTTCACGCTGAGAGCGTTTCCAGGAGCCGGGAAAAAATGGCTTTCCGATCGGAATTCGTGAAAACAGAGACGGGACGGTTCGCTGTTTCAGACAGCGAACGTCTCAGAGCGTGAAACCCTCGCCGAGATAAAGCCGCCGCACGTCGGGATTTGCCACCACTTCGTCGGCGCGGCCATGGGTCAGCACCTGGCCGGCATGGATGATATAGGCACGATCGATGAGGCCGAGCGTCTCACGCACATTGTGGTCGGTGATGAGGACACCGATGCCGCGCGCCGTCAGGTGACGCACCAGTTGCTGGATGTCGGCGACGGCGATCGGATCGATGCCGGCGAAGGGTTCGTCGAGCAGCATATAGGCCGGGCGCGTCGCCAGCGCACGCGCGATTTCCAGGCGCCGCCTTTCGCCGCCCGAGAGCGACATGGACGGCGCCTTGCGCAGATGGCTGATGTGAAATTCCTCGAGCAGTTCGTCGAGGCTGCGCTCGCGAACCTTGCGGTCCTTTTCGACCACTTCGAGCACGGCGCGGATGTTCTGTTCGACATTGAGGCCGCGGAAAATCGAGGCCTCCTGTGGCAGATAGCCGATGCCGAGGCGCGCGCGGCGATACATTGGCATCGAGGTGACGTCGAAGCCGTCGATCTCGATAGTGCCTTCATCCACCGGCACCAGGCCGGTGACCATGTAGAAACAGGTCGTCTTGCCGGCGCCGTTGGGGCCGAGCAGCCCGACGGCTTCGCCAGCGCGCACGCCCAGCGTGACGCCGCTGACGACCTTGCGGCCCTTGTAGCTCTTGGTCAGGCCCTTGGCGATCAAGGTACCCTTGAACTTCGCCTTGTCGACGGTGATCGCGGCCGGAGCCGAAAGCTTGCCTGCGGCCCGTCCCGGAAGACGCGCCGTCAGCGACGACAGGCTGGCCATCAGGGGTTCGTCGCTCCCGATTTCGACGCATCCGATTTCGGCGGTGGTGTGATCGACATCACGACGCGTTTGCCAGCGCATGGATCAACCTGGGCCAGCCCGGTTTTCATCTGCACGACGAGTTTGCAGCCGACCAGGACATTGTCGTTTTGCGAGAGCACCACCTTCTGACCCGAAAGCACCAGAACCTGGGTCTTCATGTCGAAGCTGCCTTGATCGGCGGTGGCGACCTGCGCATCCGACTTGATGTAGACCTTGTCGGAGATCTCCAGGTGATCGATGTTGGCGGAGCCGGTCATCGCCGCACCTGCCGCTTCCGACCCCTTGGCAGCGGCATTGGGATCCTTGACGTAATAGACCGTCATCTTGCCGGCCTTCATCAACGTCGGCCCCTGGACGACGCTGACATTGCCTGTGAAGATGGCGACACTCTCGGCCTGACGAACCTCCAGCTTGTCGCTTTCGATCTGGATCGGCTTGTCGCCGGACAGTTTAAGACCTGATTGGGTGGTGGACTGCGCCAGTGACGGCACCAGTCCGAGCAGCAGCAACGCCGAAGTTGCAGCCGCGAGCCGCGTCGAACTACTGAGCCGCATTGGTTTCTCCGCTGTTTCCCTCTGCCGTCTTCATGGCGGCGGAATCGATGTTGACGCGCACTTTATTCTCAAAAACCAGAACCTTGCCATTGTCCTGGACCGACATCGTATTCGCCGTGATCCGCGACCCGTCATGGCTGACGTCGACCGGATCGCCCGTCTTCATAGTGCCTTTGCCCATGTCGAGGAAGACCGATTTGAACTTGGCTTGCATGCCGTCGGTCGTGGTGATGACAACGTCGCTGGTCAGGTTCATCGTGTTGCCGTCGCGATTGTAGGTACCGTGCGAGGCTTTTACCGCCGCGACATTATCGGGCGCGATCGGCACCTTGGCGTCGATGCCTTCGAGTTCGATGATGCCTTGCGTGCTCACATCCTGTATCGCCCGCAGCGCCGTCATCGAATAAGGCTGCTTCTGCTTGGTGAAACCGTTGAGTTTGGGATTGGCCATTACCAGCTTGCCGTTGGAGAAGGCGGTGCCTTCGGCCTGCACCGCGACGGAGACGGGCGCGGCGAAATAGGAATAGACCGGGAAGGCCACGGCGATCAACGCCGCGGCCAAGGGCACGGCGAATTTGAGCACGCGCACGCGGCGCGAATGACGCTGGGCGCGGTCGAAAGCTTCGCCCCGCGTCCAGCCATCCGCCGGGGGAGCCAACTCCGTCTCCGGGCTGGTCGGTTCATTCGGTCGCGCTAACATGACTGCTTTCTTCCAAAACCCTGCCCAGGAGCCCCGCCTATAGGTGGGACGCCAGCGCCCTCACGCAAGCACAAGCCGACGAAAACCGCAAAAATGTGACAGCTGCCGTGCACAAACAAAACCGGGTCAGCGCAACAGCCAGTGCTTCATAGCAGAAATAGACGCCCTTGCGTCTTTTTTCATTACTGAAGTTCTTCGCACTTACCTCGCGTCGCTCGCATAGGCCAGTCACAAAAAAGACAGCATATGGACCGTCGCGCGCGGATCGCCGCGCCACGTGCGGGACGGAACTGCTTCCCGATGAAGACATCATGGTCTAAAAGCGTCTCTTCCCGCTGACTGTGAGGCTGACGATGGCATTGAGAGCCGACGACCTGATCGACCGCCGCCGCTTGCGGCGCAAACTGACTTTCTGGCGTGTTGCGGCCTTTGGCATCGTGGCGCTCGGCGTGATTGCGCTGTCGACCTGGTTCTATGGCGACGATTTCGGGGGCTTTGCCGTCGACCACATCGCCAAGGTCAGGATCGAAGGCACCATCACCGAGGACGACGAACTGATCAAGCGGCTGGAGACCATCCGCCAGTCGCCGAAAGTAAAAGGCGTGATCCTGGTGGTCGATTCTCCTGGCGGCACGACCGTCGGCGGGGAGTCGATCTACGAGGAGGTGCGCAAGCTCGCCGCCGACAAGCCTGTCGTGGCCGAGGTCGGAACGCTCGCCGCGTCGGCGGGCTACATGATCGCCAGTGCCGCCGACCATATCGTCGCCCGCAAAACCTCGATCGTCGGCTCGATCGGCGTGCTGATCCAGTATCCCGACGTCAGCGGCCTGATGGACAAGCTCGGCGTCAAGCTGGAGGAGGTGAAATCCTCGCCGCTGAAAGCCTCACCCTCGCCCTTCAAGCCGACCAATGACGACGAACGCGCCATGGTCCGCAAGCTCATCCTGGACAGCTACGACTGGTTCGTCGGCATCGTCGCGGAACGCCGCAAGATGACCCACGAACAGGCGCTGGCGCTCGCCGACGGTTCGATCTTCACCGGCCGCCAGGGTGTTGCCAACGGGCTGATCGACGCCGTCGGCGGCGAGTCCGTGGCGATCGACTGGCTGGCGACCAAGGGTGTCGATGCCAAACTCAAGGTGGTCGAGTGGAAGGACACGGAACGGCGCGGCGGTTTCCTGTGGTCGAAGGCGATGGCACGCACGGTCGCCGGCGCGCTCGGCCTGCCGGACTCCGGCGGCGACGTCATCCATGAACTTGGCGCCGACCGCTTGTTTCTTGACGGTCTCGTTTCCGTCTGGCACCCTTGAGACGCGTTGGGACAGCTGAAAAAGCAAATAAAATCATCCTGATAATTTTGGCCGAACTGCTTTCACGGGGACCCGTCTGATGATCAAGTCCGAGCTTGTGCAGATTATTGCCACGCGCAATCCGCATCTTTTCCTGCGCGACGTCGAAAACATCGTCGGCGCGATCTTCGATGAAATCACTGACGCGCTTGCCGAGGGCAACCGGGTCGAATTGCGCGGTTTCGGCGCTTTTTCGGTGAAGAACCGACCTGCCCGCACCGGCCGCAACCCGCGCACCGGCGAATCCGTCGAGGTCGAGGAGAAATGGGTGCCGTTCTTCAAGACCGGCAAGGAACTGCGTGAAAGACTGAACGGCGGCAAGTAGCCGGACGGCTTGTCCCGGCCCGCTTGCGACGGAAAATATCATGCTCAACCGCTTCATACTTATCGTGATCTTCGTGCCCCTGGCGATCATCCTGATCGCTTTGGCCGTCGCCAACCGCGAACTCGTCGCCTTCACGTTGGACCCGTTCAATCCCGGCAATCCGAAGCTGACGCTGACCTTGCCGCTGTTTATTTTCCTGTTCCTGGCGCTCGCCGTCGGCATGGTCGTCGGCAGCCTGGCGACCTGGGTCAAGCAGGGCCGCTACCGCAAACTGGCGCGCCAGCGCGGCGTCGAGGCGGAAAACCTGCGCCAGGCGGTCCGCGCGCCTTTAGTGCCGCAGGCCCCGGTCCAAGGGTCAGCCCCAGGGTCAGGCCCAGGGTCAGCATTGCCGAAGCCCACCAATTGAAGCGTCGGCCGGCGCATTTCTTTTCATGGAGCCTTTCATGCTGACCATTTCGGCCGCCGAGGTCGATCGTGCGCTGACCTTTCCTGGTCTGGTCGAGACGCTGCGCACGGCATTTCGCGAGGGCGCGGTGCAGCCGGTCAGGCATCATCACGCGGTCGAAAGGCCTGACGGTGCGGCGTCGACCCTGCTGCTGATGCCGGCCTGGACCGATTTTCAAGCCGCGGGCGGTTCCGCCGGCGGTCATATCGGAGTCAAGATCGTCACCGTCTCGCCCGACAACAACACCATCGGCAAGCCCGCCGTGATGGGGCTCTACCTCCTGCTCGACGGCGGCACCGGCGAACCGGAAGCCCTGATCGACGGCCAGCGGCTGACGCAGTGGCGCACGGCCTGCGCCTCGGCGCTCGCTGCGTGCTATCTCGCCCGTGACGATGCCTCGCGGCTGCTGGTGGTCGGCGCCGGCGCGCTGTCACCCTTCCTGGCCAAGGCGCACAGCGCCGTGCGGCCAATCAAGACCATCCGCATCTGGAACCGCACCCCGGCCAACGCCGAGAAAGTCGCGGCCGATCTGTGCGCCGAGGGCTTCGCGGCCAGCGCGGCGACCGATCTCGATGCCGAGCTCGGCCAGGCCGACATAGTCTCCTCGGCGACAATCACCACCACGCCGCTGATCAAGGGTGCGCTTCTGCGGCCGGGAACCCATGTCGATCTGGTTGGCGGCTTCACCCCGACGATGCGCGAAAGCGATGACGACGCGATCATGCGCGCCCGCGTCTATGTCGACACACGCGCCGGCGCCACCAAGGAGGCCGGCGACATCGTCCAGCCACTGGCCTCCGGCGTGCTGAAGCCGGAAGCCATCGTCGCCGACCTGCACGAACTGGCGCGCGGCCAAAGGGAAGGCCGCGGCAGCCCTGACGAGATCACGCTGTTCAAGTCGGTTGGCGCGGCACTCGAAGACTTGGCCGCCGGCATTGCCGTCTACAAGGCGCTCAGGGGCTAATGCATGTCGCCCGGAACTGTCCTCGGTTCCGGGATAACGACATGCATAAAATCAGAAGCTTACAGCAGGTCGGCGAATCCACCGGCCAGCGGTGCCGGCGCAGCGACTGGATCAGGTCAAGCAGGCGTTCGGAACGGGACATGGACGCTATCCGGGAGTGGTAAACGATAGGGCCAGCGCTGAGGCAACGGCAAGGGGCGACGGTTCGGAACGGCTTCGGCCCGGAACCGTTGTCGCGTCATGCGACTATATGGCTTCCTGCTCTTCTGGTCTGTCTTGACCGCCACGATCGCTGCGCTCAGCCTCGGGCCGTCCTTCGCCCATGTCCTGGAATCGGCGCCCCGGCTCACCCGGTGGTCCCCGGCGCTTTGGCGCGAGGCCACCGTTTTCAACGGGCAGTTCCTGCTCTTCGCTATCATCGGCGCGCCGCTGGATGTCGCGGCGGTCGCCTGCCCGGGACTGCTCGCATGGTTGCTGCGCGAGGATCGGCCGGCGTTCTGGTTCGCACTAGGCGCCGCCTTGCTCTATGCGCTATCCCTGGTGCTTTGGTTCGTTCTCGTCAAACCGGCCAATAACGTTCTCGCCACCTGGGTGCCGGGCCCGATTCCGGACAATTTCGAAGCCATACGGCTGCGCTGGGAGACCGGCCACATGGCCGTCACGGCGGCCAAGGCTGTCGGCTTCGTTTCGCTGGTTGTCGCCCTGCTTTCGATCGGGCATGGCTGAGCCTCCGCAATCGCAATGTCGCGCGGGTTTGTTGCGCCGATGGGCATAGCTGTGGCAGAAGCGGGCCGAACCGCCGGAGAAGCTGCCTCTTGAAGTCTTTTCGCGTCAAACGCCGCGACGGCCGACCGCACCCAGCGAAGAGCGGGACCGTACAGCCGCGCCCGGCCGAGGATCGTTCCGCGGTCAAGCCAGATGCCAGGCCGCGCGAACAACACAATGTGAAACCGGAAAACCGGTTCGAGCCGAAATCCGCGCCGCGCATCCTCGCCCGCCGCGAAGGCGCCCTGCCCGCTGAGCACCTTCCGGTAATCCTCGAAGTAGCTCCCAACGCAGATTACGCGCTGCTCGACAGCGGTGCCGGCCAAAAGCTTGAACAATACGGTCCCTACCGCATCGTGCGGCCCGAAGGCCAGGCGATCTGGCAGAAGGCTCTGCCGGCAAGGGACTGGGAGCGGGCCGACGCGATCTTTACCGGAGACACCGACGAGGAGGGCATCGGCCGCTGGCGTTTTCCCAAGACACCGCTCGGCGAAACCTGGCCGATGAAGCATGACGGCATCGATTATCTCGGCCGTTTCACTTCGTTTCGCCATGTCGGTGTCTTTCCCGAGCAGGCCTCGCACTGGGACCATATGGCGGACCTGATCGCTGCGGCCAGGCGCCCCGTCAAGGTGCTCAACCTGTTCGGCTATACCGGCCTTGCCTCGCTGGTGGCGGCGCGCGCGGGTGCGGAGGTCACCCATGTCGACGCCTCGAAGAAGGCAATCGGCTGGGCGCGCGAAAACCAGGAGATGGCCGGTCTTGGCGCCAAGCCGATCCGCTGGATCGTCGACGACGCGGTGAAGTTCGCCGAACGCGAGGAGCGTCGCGGCAGCCGCTACGACATCATCCTCTTCGACCCGCCGGCCTATGGCCGCGGCCCCAAGGGCGAAGTGTGGCAGTTGTTCGAGGACCTGCCTGATTTGACGGACCTCTGTCGCTCGATCCTGACCCCAAAACCGCTTGCCGTGGTTCTGACCGCCTATTCGATCCGTGCCTCCTTCTTCGCCGTCCACGCTCTGATGCGCGACACCTTTGCGGGCATGGGCGGCAAGGTTGAATCGGGCGAGCTGATCATCCGTGAAAAGTCCGTCGGCCGGGCGCTTTCGACTTCACTGTTTTCGCGCTGGGTGGCCTGACATGAACGAACGGCATGCCGGCGCACCAGGCCAGGTGAAGGAAGTCACCAGCCTTGCCAATCCGCTGGTCAAGGACATCAAGGCACTTGCCTTGAAGAAATTTCGCGACCAGCAGAACGCCTTCATGGCCGAAGGGCTGAAGCTGGTCATCGATGCGCTCGATTTGGGCTGGCAGATCAGGACGCTTGTTTTCGCCAAGGCCGGACGCGGCAACGCGGCCGTGGAAAAGGTCGCGGCGCGCACCGTTGCCGCCGGCGGCACCGTGCTCGAAGTATCGGAAAAGGTGCTTGTCGCCATCACCCGCCGCGACAATCCGCAAATGGTGGTCGGCGTCTTCTCGCAAAAATTCCTGGCCCTGAAGGACATCCGTGCCGATAATGGCGATGTCTGGGTGGCGCTCGACCGGGTGCGCGATCCAGGCAATCTCGGCACCGTCATCCGCACCGTCGATGCCGTCGGCGCCAGGGGCATCATTCTGGTCGGCGATACCACCGATCCGTTTTCTGTGGAAACTGTACGCGCCACCATGGGTTCCATTTTCGCCGTGCCTGTGGCGAAGGCAACGACCGAGGCATTCCTGGCCTGGCGCGGCGGCTTTTCGGGTCTCGTTGCCGGCACGCATCTGAAAGGCGCGGTCGACTACCGCTCGGTCGATTTCTCCCGCGGGCCGGTGCTGCTGATGATGGGCAACGAGCAGCAGGGCTTGCCCGAAAGCCTGGCGGCAAGCTGCGACAGGCTGCTCAGGATTCCGCAGGCGGGCCGCGCCGATTCGCTCAATCTCGCGGTCGCCACCGGCATCATGCTGTTCGAGATCAGGCGCGGCGCGTTGAAACTCGAACCAATCCCGGACCAGCAATGAGGGTTGCCCAATCGTGAAATCATGGTCTCCCTACGTGCTGCTCGTCATCGTGGCCATCGCGCTCGACCAATGGATAAAGGCACTGGTCGAGGCCGGCCTGCCCTTCCAGGAAAAGCTCGACCTCCTGCCGTTCCTGGCGCTGTTTCGCACCTATAATACGGGCATCGCCTTCTCGATGTTCTCCTCCTTCGGCGACACCGGCCTCGTGGTCATCGCCGCGCTGGTCGTCGCCTTCGTGCTTTACCTCGCCACGCGCACGCCATCGGGCCATGTCATCGCCCGCATCGGCTTTGCCCTGATCATCGGCGGCGCGCTGGGCAATCTGATCGACCGTGCCGTCTACGGCCATGTCATCGATTACATCCTGTTCCACACGCCGGTCTGGTCCTTCGCCGTCTTCAACCTTGCGGACGCCTTCATTTCCGTGGGCGCGGCGCTGGTCGTCTTCGACGAACTCATCGGCTGGCGGCGTGAACCCACGCCTCCGAACGCCAAGCCTTCCAAGGATTGACCCCACGCTGCCATCGCCGCACAGTCACACGCCAAGCAAGTTCGCGGAGAGAAAGATGACCGAAACCTTCAAAGCCATCCTCGTTTCGCGCGATGCCGAGAAAAAACAGTCGGTCGTCGTGACCGATCTCACCGACGCCGATCTGATGGAGGGCGACGTTACCATCGCGGTCGAGGCGACGACGGTGAACTACAAGGATGGACTGGCCATCTCGGGCAAGGCACCGGTGATCCGCCGATGGCCGCTGGTGCCGGGCATCGACCTTGCCGGCACCGTCATCTCCTCTTCCAATCCCGACTGGCGCAAGGGTGACAAGGTCATCCTGAATGGCTGGGGCGTTGGCGAAACCCATTTCGGCGCTTATGCCGGGCGCGCCCGCGTGAAGGGCGACTGGCTGGTGCCTCTGCCGGAAGGCATGAGCGCGCATGATGCCATGGCGGTCGGCACCGCCGGCTACACGGCCATGCTCTGCCTCATGGCCCTGGAGCGGCACGGCATCCTGCCCGATCGCGGCCCTGTCGTGGTTACGGGCGCCGCCGGCGGCGTCGGTTCCGTCGCTGTCTCGATCCTGTCCAGCCTCGGCTACCATGTCATCGCCTCGACCGGCCGCAATGCCGAAAGCCCTTATCTGATCAACCTCGGCGCCGCCGAGGTGATATCGCGCGACGAGCTCAACCAGCCCGCCAAGCCGCTGGCCAAGGAGCGTTGGGCCGGCGGCATCGATTCGGTCGGCAGCCACACGCTGGCCAACGTCCTGTCGATGACCTCCTATGGCGGCGCGGTCGCCGCTTGCGGCCTCGCCGGCGGCATGGATCTGCCGTCGAGCGTGGCACCCTTCATCCTGCGTGGCGTCTCCCTGCTCGGCATCGATTCGGTGATGGCGCCGAAGGCAGTACGCCTCGAGGCGTGGCGGCGCATCGGTGCCGATCTCGATGTCGACAAGCTCGCCAGCCTGTCCACGACCATCGGCTTCGACGGCATCATCGGTGCGGCACACGACATCGTCGATGGCAAGATCCGCGGCCGCGTCGTCGTCGACATGTGACCCGTCTAAGGGGTCGCGGGCGCCGGACGGAATTGCCACATCAGCTGGTAAATCCGTCGCCGCCGAGGCAAAAACGCCCAATCCGCTAAAATTCGAACGATCCCCCGCAATTTTCCATAATCTCTGTCTGGCAAAGGATTTCGCATGATCGCGGAATCCGACAGCCAACCGGTCGACGCAGGCGACGGTATCGATGCAGGTGACGACATCGATGCGGCACCGGCGCAAGCGCCGGCGCCTGCGCGGCGGTTTATCGCCGCGCCGCCGCTGGTGCCCGATCAACAACCGGCCAAGCGGGAAGGCCTGCCGATCCTGACCTTCGTTGTCATGGCGCTGGCAGGCCTCTCCTACCTGACCGGGGGCCCGGCCTTCATCAGCGTGGCGTTGCTGGTAACCGGCCTTGCCGGCCTGGCCATGCATCTGCACGCCAGACGCAGCGTGCGCCGCAATACGGTCATGCTTGACGAAACCACCGCCCGCAACCGCGCCGAGATCGAGACGCTGGCCGATCGCATGTGGGAGATGCAGGAAAGCGAGGAGCGCTTTCGCGGTCTCATCGATGCACTCGGCGACCTCGTCATCCATCGCGACCGCGATGGTTACATTGTCTATGCCAACAAGGTGTTCGCCGACCTTGTCGAAACCGATCAGCGCGACCTTGCCGGCAAGACGCTGGCCGAGCTCGGCATCGAGGTCGGTATCGTTCCCGATGCCGCTTTCTCCGACCATGAATGCCTGAGTTCCACCGACGTTGAAATCCGCACGCCGACCGGCCCGCGCTGGTTCTCGTGGATCGAGCTGTCGGTGCGCGACAAGGACAGCAATGCCGTCTCGCATCGCGCCATCGCCCGCGACATCACCGCACGCAAGCGCGCCGAATCATCCATGATCACCGCGCGCGAGCGCGCTGAGTTCGCAAGCCAGGCCAAGTCGCGCTTCCTCGCCACGGTCAGCCATGAGATCCGCACGCCGATGAACGGCATCATGGGCATGGCCAGACTGCTCGCCGACACCAGGCTGTCGCCGGAGCAGCAGACCTATGTCGGCGCCATCTCGACTTCGGCCAGCGCCTTGCTTGCCCTGATCGAGGACCTGCTCGACTATTCCAAGATCGAGGCCGGACGCTTCGATCCCGAACCGCAGCCGATGTCCGTGCGTGAGATCGCCGACAACATCATCGAATTGATGGCCGCACGCGCCTTCGCCAAGAATATTGGCCTCGGCTGCCATGTCGAACCGGATGTGCCGCAATTGATCACAGCCGATCCGGGCCGGGTCAGGCAGGTGCTGCTCAACCTCATCGGCAACGCCATCAAGTTCACCGACAGCGGCGGCGTTCTGGTCAGCGTCGCGCGCGCCCGCACCGAGACCACCGACCGCATCTGCTTCACCATCGCCGATACCGGTCCGGGCCTGCGCGACAAGGACATGGAGCGCATCTTCGAGGAATTCGAGCAGGCCGACGGCACCTCGACGCGCCCGCATGGCGGTGCCGGACTGGGACTTGCCATCTCCAAGCGCCTGGTGGCCGCCATGGGCGGCGCGATTTCGGTTTCCAGCCGGCTTGGCCAGGGATCGGAATTCGTCTTCGAAATTCCCGCCATATCAGCCACCGAGCCGCCGCAGGGCCGGTTGAACGCGCTTGCCGGGCGACGCGCCGTGATCCTGTCCAAGAACACCGTCGAGGCCGACGCCATCGCCCGCACCATCCGCGCCAATGGCGGCGCGGCCGGCATGGCCACCACCGTGGCTCAGGCCGCTTCCTTTGCCGACGGCTGCGACGTGCTTCTGGTCGACGCGGCCCTGGAAGAGAGTGACGGAAGGCTGCTCAAGCGGCTCCGTCAACATGGGTTCGCCAATTGCGAAGCCATCACGCTGATTGCCCCCACCGACCGCGGCATGCTTGGCGAGTTTCGCGGCAGCGGCTACGCGACATTCCTTGCCCGGCCAGTGCGCGGAGGAACACTCTTGCGCGTCCTTTTGAGCAGCCACGCACCGGTCCTTGCCACGCCGCAGCCGGAAAAACGCCGCGCACCGGCGCTTCGTGCGTCAGGCGAACGCCAGCAGGGCCTGTCCGTGCTGATCGCAGAGGACAACGACATCAATGCCATGCTGGCCCGTGCAACGCTGCTGAAAGCCGGACATCGCGTCAAGGTGGTCGGCAATGGCAAGGCCGCCGTCGAGGCGGTCACGGGCGCCGGCCACAACCGCCGTTTCGACGTGGTGCTGATGGATCTGCATATGCCGGTCATGGACGGGCTGGACGCCATTGCCGCGATTCGTCGCCATGAGGAGGAGACATCCGTGCCGCCCGTGCCGATCATGGTGCTGTCAGCCGATAGCCAGGAAAAGACCCGCCATGCGGTGCTTGCCCACGGCGCAAGCGGCTTCGTCACCAAGCCGCTTGACCCTGAGGCGCTGGTCAGCGCCGTCGAAGGCCAGGTCGCCGCTTGAGCCGCCTTTTCCCGGTGCGTGGCTGACGAAGACCACCAAAAAAAGCAGCACGGTTTCGGCACCCGCGAACACGACGCACCTGGGGCCTTGTGACGCAACATAGCCGGTTGACCGCTTTCGCCAGCCGACGAAGTATTGCCCGCGACGCCGTATCACGGTACTGTCACAATCCTGTTGCACCTACACCGTATCCCCGTGCCAAGAGGGATGGCTCGAAGGAGAATCACTCGTGCATACAGTTATGCCGGAATGTGACACTCGGCCGAACGCCAGCAGCGCCTTGCTCGCCGGACGTAATGTCGATTCCGTCATAAAAGGCGCAGCGCTCGGCCGTATCGGCAACCTCGAAGTGCGGCTTGCCCGCAACGAGGCCGAGATCGCGGCCGCGCAGGAAGTGCGTTACCGTGTATTTTATGATGAGCTTGGCGCCAGGAAGGATCTGTTCCAGGCGCAGGACCGCCGCGACGCCGACCGTTTCGACCCGCTCTGCGACCATCTGCTCGTCCTTGATACCACGCTTTCCGGCCCTGAGCACCGCCGCATCGTCGGCACCTATCGCTTGCTGCGGCAAGAAATCGCAGCAACCGCCGGCGGCTTCTATTCCGAAGGCGAATTCGAGCTGACCAAGCTCATCGCCCGTCATCCCGGCCAGCGTTTCCTCGAACTCGGCCGCTCCTGTGTTTTACCCGAATACCGTTCGAAGCGCACCATCGAGGCGCTGTGGCAAGGCATCTGGGCCTATATCAATCATTACGAAATCGGCGTGATGACCGGTTGTGCCTCATTCCACGGCACCGTGCCTGCGGCGCATGCCGAGGCGCTCACCTATCTCGCCCATCATTGCCGCACAAACTCGGCCTGGGACGTGCGAGCTGTGTCCGAACGTTATTGCTCCATGGACCTGATGCCGATCGAGGCGGTCAACACCAAGGCGGCGATCGCGGCGATGCCGCCTCTGGTCAAGGGCTATCTGCGGGTAGGCGCTCGCATCGGCGATGGTTGCGTCATCGACCGCGAATTCTCCACGGTCGACATTTTCGTCGTGATGCCGGTCAAGGAGATCGGCGCACGCTACGTCAATTATTATGGCGGGGAAGCGCAGCGCTTCGCCGCGTGACGATAGCGAATAGCGAATAGCGAATAGCGAATAGCGAATAGCGAATAGCGAATAGCGAGAGCTGCGCCGCAACCATGCGTTCTGCCAACCCTATTCGCTACTCACTACCCGCTATTCCCTTCTTTTCACGGAATGTCTTCCGGCCGCCGGCCGGGCCGGCTCTTGTAGGATGGAAAGGTCCAGCCGAAACGGAGCGCACCGCCGCGCACCGCGAACGCGGCGGCGAAGCCGGCCAGCTCTGAAACGATCGGCGGCAATCCTGTGACGTCGCTAGCCGTGAAGATTGCAGCGCCCGCGAGAGCGGCCGTAACATAGATCTCCGGCCTCAGCAGCACCGAGGGTTCACCCGCCAACAGATCACGCAGGATGCCGCCCGACGTGGCGGTGAGCACGCCGGTGACGACGGAAACGACCGGCGAACTGGTAATGGCCAGACCCTTGGCCGCACCCATCACCGAAAAAGCGGCCAACCCGATGGCGTCGAGCCAGAGCAGCCACTTCCAGCGGGATTCGACACGGTGCGCACCAAAGAACACCAGCACCGCGACCGCCGCGCAGATCAGCACGTAGCTGGAGTTGGCGACCCAGAAAACCGGCAGATTGAGGATGACGTCGCGAAGCGTGCCGCCGCCGATACCGGTGACGCTGGCCAGGAACAGAAAACCGATAATGTCGACCTGTTTGCGCGACGCCGCCAACGCCCCTGTCGCCGCGAAGACGGCAACGCCGGCATAGTCGAGAAGGGCGATGGGGTTCATGGGTTAGGGGAATAGGGAATAGGGAATAGGAGAATATGTTTAGCACGAAGCCGCTTGATTCATACGGCTTCCTGTTTCTTTTCCCTACTCCCCTACTCCCCTACTCCCTATTCCCCTACTCACGCATCCTTCTCGGCCTGCTCATTGACCGGCCCTGGCTCGACCGGCGCGTCGGCCGCGATTTTCGGGCCGCCCTTGGCGACGCCGACCATGGCTGGGCGCAGCACTCGCTCGCCGATCGAATAGCCCGGCTGCACGACCTGGACCACGGTGTTGGCAGGGACATCGGGATTGGGAACTTCGAACATCGCCTGGTGGAAATTGGGATCGAACTTCTCGCCTTCCGGAGCGAGTTTCTTGACTCCATGCCGTTCCAGCGCCGACAGCATGGCGCGCTCGGTCAGATCGACGCCTTCGATCAGTGCCTTGAAGCCGGCATCCCCCGACGCCTTGGCCTCGGCGGGAATGGCATCCAGCGCGCGGCGCAGATTGTCTGACACCGACAGCATGTCACGGGCAAAATTCGCCACCGCGTAGGTGCGCGCGTCGTGCACGTCGCGCGCGGTGCGGCGGCGCAGGTTCTCCATCTCGGCCGCGACGCGCAGTGCGCGGTCCTTCAGCTCTTCGTTTTCCTTCAGCAGGCGCACAAGCGCTTCATAGTCGCCATCGATGCTGCCTTCCGTACGCTCGACATTGGCCTCGGCCGTCTCGGCTTCACTGGGCGCGCGTTCGTCTTTTGCCTGGTCGCTCATCGCCGTTTCCCGTCATCTCGAATGGTATGGATTTGTGCCCGATATCGAGGTTCGCAGGCCAAAAATCAAGGGGAAAGCGACCGCGAGGACCTTTCACCGGACTGGAAGGCACCAAGGCGGTAGTCCGATTTTAATTCAAATTTTACCGTGCTTGCCGGCTTTGCTTGCCACAAGGCCGTGATGCGGGAACCATTCCGTCGCTGGAGGAGTTTGGGACCCGACGCAGGATTTGAACCGATGACCCGCAACAAGCTCGAAAAAACAGAAAGGCTCGCTGCGGAGGTTCGGCGCCAGATCGGCGCCGAGGCGATGAAGCGCTTTCTGCGCACCTTGCCAGCCTTCCGCACCGAAACCGACATCCCGGACCGCTTCGGACAATTGCTCGACCACCTCGACAGGGTCGAGGATGGCGACGTCGGCTGGCGACGGGCAGTGAGGATCGACTAGGCCTTACGCGACAATTACGCACAGTAACTTTACGTGATCATCGGCTTGCGGTGGCGGCGCACCCCGCCTATGCTTCCTGATGAACATGATTTCCCCCGAAGCGGCGGCCAATAGCAAGCGCGCCTGGCTCAAGATTCTGGCGCGCTACAAGAAGCCTGACAGGCGGCGCAGCGCACTCGAACTTGCCATCACCCTCATTCCCTTCGCCACTCTGTGGGCTCTGTCGTCCGCGGCCTATGCCTATGGTCATTGGTGGGGACTGATCCTCATCTTGCCCGCGGCCGGATTCCTGGTGCGGATTTTCATGATCCAGCACGATTGCGGCCATGGCTCCTTCTTTGCCAATCGCCATGCCGATGACTGGATCGGTCGTGCGCTGGGCATCCTGACGCTGACGCCTTACGACTGCTGGCGGCGCGCCCATGCCACGCATCATGCCAGCGCCGGCAATCTCGACGAGCGCGGCATGGGAGACATCAGGACGTTGACCGTCGCCGAATACCGGCGGATGTCCTGGCGGGGCCGTCTGGCCTACCGTCTCTACCGCCATCCCCTGGTGATGTTCGGCCTGGGGCCGGTCTGGCTGTTCATCTTCTCGCAAAGGCTGCCCGTCGGCATGATGCGCGGCGGCCTGACGCCCTGGGTTTCGTCAATGACCACCAATCTTGGCATCGCGCTTGCCGCGGCCATCCTCATCTGGGTCATCGGTCCCGGCGCGTTCCTGATTGTCCATCTGCCGATCGTCATTCTCGCCGGTTCGGCCGGCATCTGGCTGTTCTATGTCCAGCACCAGTTCGAGGAGACCGAGTGGGCGAAGGATGGGGAATGGGAGTTCCAGCACGCCGCCCTGCACGGCTCGTCCTATTACGACCTGCCGCCGGTGCTGAACTGGCTCACCGGCAATATCGGCGTTCACCACGTCCACCACCTCTCCGCCAGGGTGCCCGGCTACCGGCTGCAGGAAGTGCTGCGGGACTATCCCGAGTTGCGCGGTATCGGCCGCGTCACGCTGCTCGAGAGCCTGCGCTGCGTCAAACTGGCCTTGTGGGACGAAAGCCGCAGCAAGCTGATATCGTTCCGCGAGGCACACGCGGCGCTATAGGCGCGGTCCACGCAGCGGACGAAGGGCCGGATGAGAGGCAGCGCAAAGCTTCTCAACCGTCCGGCCAGTCCTCAAAGCCTCAGGCCGCCTGCCGCTCGTCGCGCATCAAAATCTCGCCATGGCGGATCTCAGTGCCCAGCACCTTCAGGCATTCGCGGATGAAGTTGGACAGGCCCGGCCAGCCCTTGGCCGAAACGAGATTGCCGTCGACATGGGCTCCATTCGGCGCGACGTCGATATAGATGCCGCCCGCCAGCGTCACCTCCGGCTCGCAATAGTGAAGCGCCGCCACTTCCCTGCCCCGCACCACGCCGTCGACCGCGATCAGGATCTGCACGCCATGGCAGATGGTGAAGATCGGCTTGCCTGTCTCATGGAAGTGCCGCACCAGCGCCTGCACGCGCTTGTCGATGCGGATGTATTCGGGACCGCGGCCGCCCGCCGCGTAAACGGCATCGTACTGGGCCGGATCCACGTCGGAAAACGTCTTGTTGAGGATGTAATCGTGGCCGGGCTTTTCGGTGTAGGTCTGGTGGCCTTCGAAATCGTGCAGCGATGTCTTCAGCACGTCGCCGGCCTTCTTGTCCGGGCAGACGACATGCACGGTGTGGCCGACGGCATGCATGGCCTGTTCAAAGACGAAAATTTCATATTCCTCGCTGAACTCGCCAACCAGCATCAATATCTTCTTGCCAGCCATTCCCGGTTCCTCCCTTTGGGGCCATTATTTCGGGTTCCGAAATAATCGCATTATCCTAAGGGCAAGATGATGCAAGGAAAAGCGCAAATCGCACAATTGGTACGACCAGTTTGGGTCTTCCTCGATTGAGAGGGCTTTGGCTTTCGTAGAAAACGCGTCAGCTGCCGCGAACCCGGCGCCAGGAATATTTCGGACCCTTGGGCTCCGCGATGGCCGCAGGCTGGTAGTAAAGCCCCAACCCGCCGGTGCGGCCCTCTTCCAGGCGCTTCAAGAGCACTGGATTCGAGACCTCGAACTCGTCGAAGCCAAGCCGCAGCATGTGCGGCAACGGGTCGACCAGGACTTGCCCGGTGGCACGCAGCGCGCCCGTGAAATGATAGCGGCTGCGTAGCAGTTCGCCCTTGGAGAAGGAGCGGCCGTCACCGAAGGCCGGGAAGGCCAGCGCCACCAGCGACAGTTGGTCGAGCAGATCGGCGATCTTCTCGAGCTGATCGCCGGGCTGCAGCAGGGCGCCGAGCCGCTCCTTCGCCGAGCGGCGCACCTCCGGGTCGAGGTCGAGGAACGCCTGCAGCGGCAGGATGAAGCGGCCATTGCCGGAAAGCGCATCGGCGCTTTCGGCATGGATCCACTCGTCCTCGCGAAAACCCTCCGGGGTCCAGAGCCGGGTCTCCGGCGTCGTCGGTTCAGTCATCAAAATTCCCAAAAATTCGAAGCGCTCCAGGGTGTGTTGAAATTCAGGTCAGGCCGCGTCGAAAACGGTTGTTTCCGAGAACCGGAGCGGAGCGTACTTGAAGTACGTGAGCACCGGAAGCTCAGGAAGCTGCCGTTTGCAGGCCGGCCTCACCTGAATTTCAACATACCCTATAGCGATGCGTCGGTCAGCGACACTTCCAGTCCCGACAGGTGAATGCCGCACTCGGTCTTGGCGTGACCGGCCCAGCGGCCGCTGCGCGCGTCCTCGCCCGGCTGCACCGGCTGCGTGCAGGGAAAGCAGCCGATCGACAGATAGCCATAGGCGACCAGTGGATTTTCGCGCAGCGCATGCGCGCGCATGTAGCCGGCCTGATCCGACGTCGTCCAGCGCGCCAGCGGATTGATGCGGATGCGCGGGCCGACCGCCTCGAACACTGGAAGTGCGGCCCGCGTCGAGGCCTGGAAGCGCTTGCGGCCTGTGAACCAGGCGCGGAAGGGTGCGATGCCACGTGCCAGCGGCTCGACCTTGCGCACGTTGCAGCAGGCATCGGTGTTGTTCTGGTGCAGATTGCCGGTCGGATCGATCCGTTCGAGCGCCGCTTCGTCGGGCTTGATCACCCGGATGTTGGTCAGCCCGAAATCGGCGACCAGCGCGTCGCGATAGCCGAGCGTCTCCTCGAAATGCTTGCCGGTATCGAGGAAGACGACCGGCAGCGTGCGGTCGATCTTGGCGATCATGTGCAGCAGCACCGCCGAATCTGCGCCGAACGAAGACACGGCGGCGATCTCGTCGTGAAACAGCTCATTGGCCGATCGTTCGATGATCTCGATCGGGCTGAGATGACCGTAGAGCGCGTCAAACCCCGCCGCCTTGGCGGCGGCGCCGTCCTCGACGTCGACAATATGGTCAAGCGGCCTTGGCTTCGCCAGCATAGAGCGCCTCCTTGAACGGCGCGGGACCGACACGGCGGTAGGCGTCGATGAATATTTCGTGTGGGTTGAGCCGAAGGCCGAGATAGGTATCGACGATCGTCTCGATGGCGTCGGTGATTTCTTCCGAAGAGAAGCCGCGGCCGATGATCTCACCGACGGAGGTGTTTTCATCGGCGGAACCGCCGAGCGTCACCTGGTAGAGTTCGGAGCCCTTCTTCTCGACACCCAGGATGCCGATATGACCGACATGGTGGTGGCCACAGGCATTGATGCAGCCGGAGATCTTCAGCTTCAGCTCGCCGATCTCGCGCTGCCGCTCCAGCGAAGCGAAGCGTTGCGAGATTTCCTGTGCGATCGGGATCGAGCGCGCGGTCGCCAGCGCGCAATAGTCAAGACCCGGGCACGAGATGATGTCCGAGATCAGGTTGGAATTGGCCGTCGCCAGCCCGATGTCGACCAGCGCGTCATAGACCGTCTTGAGGTCGGCGCGCGCCACATGCGGCAGGATCAGGTTCTGCTCGTGGCTGACGCGAAGCTCGTCGAAAGCGTATTTTTCGGCGATGTCGGCGACTGCTTCCATCTGGCTGTCGGTCGCATCGCCCGGCACCTCGCCGATACCCTTGAGTGAGATCGTCACCGCCGCGTAGTCGGGGTGGCGGTGCGTCACCACGTTCTGGTCGAGCCAGTCAGAGAAGCCCTTGGAATCCAGGCGCGCCACCTTGACCGCCGTGTCGCCGTCCGGCCGCCCGGTCAGCGCCGGCGGGGCGAAATAGGCCTCGATGGCGCGAATGTCAGCCTCCGGCAGCTTCAGCTCCGCGTCCTTCAACTCCTGCCACTCGGCCTCGACCTGGCGGGTGATTTCCTCGGCGCCGGTCTCGTGGACCAGGATCTTGATGCGCGCCTTGTATTTGTTGTCGCGGCGGCCATAGAGATTGTAAACGCGCAGGATCGCCGTGCAGTAGGACAGAAGGTCGGCTTCCGGCAGGAAGTCGCGGATCTTCCTCGCCACCATCGGCGTGCGACCCTGGCCGCCACCGACATAGACGGCGAAGCCGAGCTCGCCGGCGGCGTTCTTCTTCAGGTGCAGGCCGATGTCATGCGTCTGGATGGCGGCTCGGTCGCGCTCGGCTCCCGTCACCGCGATCTTGAACTTGCGCGGCAGGAACGAGAATTCCGGATGCACCGACGACCATTGCCGCAGGATTTCCGCATAGGGGCGCGGATCGGCGACCTCGTCGGCGGCCGCCCCGGCAAAATGGTCGGCGGTCACATTGCGGATGCAATTGCCGCTGGTCTGGATGGCGTGCATCTCCACGCTGGCCAGGTCCGCCAGGATCGCCGGAATGTCCGACAACGCCGGCCAGTTGAACTGGATATTCTGGCGCGTGGTGAAGTGGCCGTAGCCCTTGTCGTATTTGCGGGCGATGTGGCCCAGCATGCGCAGCTGCTTGCCGTTCAGTGTGCCGTAAGGCACAGCGATGCGCAGCATATAGGCGTGCAGTTGCAGATAGACGCCGTTCATCAGCCGGAGTGGCCGGAACTGGTCCTCGGTGATCTCGCCGGACAGCCGGCGCTCAACCTGGTCGCTGAACTCGGCGACGCGGGCCTGGACAAAATCGTGGTCGAACTCATCGTAGCGGTACATATTTCGTCTTTCAGGGCGCGTCCGCCCGTGGCTGGTTAGGCTGCCCGCGCAGCCTGCTTGCCGAGATCGTTGCGGATGGTGGGACCGGCGGCGCGGATCTTCTCGCGCAGCCGCACCGGCTCGACAACGCCGTCGACGACTTCCGCGTCGATCAGATTGACGTCGACCACTTCATTGTCGGCGTGGGCCTTGGCGCCGATCGCCTCCAGCCGATCCTCGGCCGCTTTGTCATAGGCAAGGTCTGCATGGTCCACCGTCTCGGCCCAGCCGCCATCGGCGTACCAGACGGCAATGCCGTCGCCGAGGCGATTGGCGGTCAGTATCTTCATGGCTGAACTCCCTCGGCGGCCGCTACGGGCGCACTCTCATGCCTGTGTGCCGCGAGCGCCTCGGACCGCTCGAAATTGGCGCCGGCGACAGCGTCGCCGATGATGGTCATGACCGGGCCCGACAGATCGGCGCGCGCCTCCAGCGACGGCAGGTCGGCAAGCGTGCCGTGGAAGCGTCGGCGATTGGTCAGGCTGGCATTCTCGACCACCGCGACCGCCGTGTCCGGCGACAGGCCGGCCTCGATCAGCCGGCCGGCAACTTCGGCCGCGACCGAGCGGCCCATGTAGACGGCGACGGTAGCGCCGGAAATGGCGAGCTTGGCCCAATCCGGCAACGAATTGCCCTTGAGGTCGTGGCCGGTGGTGAACACCATCGACGACGACACACCGCGCAGCGTCAGCGGCAGTTCGAAATCGGCGGCAGCGGCGAAGGCCGCGGTGACGCCCGGAACCACCTCATAGGCGATGCCGGCATCGCGAAGTGCTGCCATCTCCTCGCCGGCGCGGCCGAACACCAGCGGATCGCCCGATTTCAGCCGCACGACGCGCTTGCCCTCACGGCCAAGCTCCACCAGCAGCGCATTGATTTCGGCCTGGCTCTTTGTATGGCAGCCCTTGCGCTTTCCCACCGGCAGGCGCTCGGCATCGCGGCGGCCCATGGCGACGACCGCCTCCGGCACCAGCGCGTCATGGACGATGACGTCGGCCTCCATCAGCAGGCGATGCGCCCGCAGGGTGAGGAGGTCCTCGGCGCCGGGACCGGCGCCCACCAGGGCGATGTGGCCGCAAATGGGCGCGTAGGACAACAGCAGATCGGTGGCGGCTTCGTGCGCCTGCGAAAAATCGCCGGCCTCGACGGCGCGCGCCGGCGCTCCGCCGAAGAAGTCACTCCAGAAACGCCGGCGTACATTGCCCCGGGGTAATCTCTCGGCGGCATTGCGGAACGACATTGCAAGCGCCGCCAGCGCGCCAAGCGACGGCGACAGCATGCGGTCGATGCGGCCACGCAGCATCTGCGCCAGCACCGGACCTGCACCTTCGGTGCCGATGGCAATGGCGACCGGTGCGCGGTTGACCAGCGCCGGAGTGAAGAAATCGCAGAGATCCGGCCGGTCGACGGCATTGACGGGAATGCCCAGCCGGCGCGCGTCGGCGGCCACGCGGCGATCGAGCGCTTCGTCGCCGCTGGCGGCAAACACCATCACGGCGCCTTCGAGCTGCGAGGCATCATACGCGGCGGCCACATGCTTCGCGCCGGCTTCGGCGATGAAGGTCAACAACTCCGGCTCGGCATTTCTGGCGATGATGTGCAGAACGGCACTCGACTGGGCAATCAGCCGCGCCTTGGCCAGAGCCTCCTCGCCGCCGCCGACAATGGCCACGGCTTCGCCCTCGACCCGCAGGAAGACGGGAAAGGCGTTGAGCTTGGTGGTGGCTTGCGGCATGATGATAGCGATCCGGGACAGTTTCGCAGTTTTACGCCGAGGCGTAAAAAAGCAGAAGCAAAGCACTCGCGCATCCGGTGATGGCAGGCAATCGCTTTTTCGCAACCGCGAAGGGCAGGAGAAAAATATTCCACGCCCATGCCCATGGGCACGCTGGGTCGCCGAAATCGGCCCTGATTTCAGGCGCTTTTAGCTGCCGGCGACCTGTCCCGCAAAACAGTTTTTTCTAATTTCTATTAATTTAGTAGATTAAAGCCGTCCGGTGGCGATTTCATGTTCAGCGCCCGGCCTGCACGGCTGTTCGGTGCGCCGCGTGAGTTGGAACGTTGACGGGCTGAAACGCGTTCCCGGTATAACCACCACTCAACAAGGAGCGTCCTCATGAACACGATCAAACTAAAGCATGGCATTTGGGTTCTGGTGGCAGACGGTGAAAAGGCGCTCCTGCTCAAGAACGTCGGTGACACCAAGTTTCCTAACCTTGAAGTCGTGCATCTGATGGAACAGGAAAACCCGCCCACACGCGAACAGGGAAGCGACAGTCCCGGCCGGTACAATGACGGCCCATCCGTGCACCGCAGCGCGGTCGAGGAGACCGACTGGCACCGTATCGGCAAGGAACGCTTCGCCGAGGAGATTGCCGCCCGGCTCTACAAGCTTGCCCATGACGGCGAGTTCGATAGCATCGTGCTTGTCGCCCCACCAGTGGTGCTCGGCGCCATGCGCAAGAAGCTGCACAAGGAGGTTGGTGACAAGGTGACGGCCGAAATCTCGAAAACCATGACCAACCACGGCATCCCCGAGATCGAGGCCCTGTTGCAGGCAGCCTGATCGCTGGCAACAAGGCGAATGCCATAGCGAGCTCAAACAGAACGGCGGCACCCCGGTCGCCGGTCCGGCATTTTGTCGCCGCGCCGTCGCTTTTCGCACCTTGCGGGTTGCATCACCGTTGCCCCTTCCACCATATTGCGAAACAGGCGACGGCTTTCGGGCGCCGCATATCCGACATCGCTAGCTTGAAAGGCGCTCCATAGACAATGCCGCATGACACGCCCCTTATCGCCACCATCGTCGCCGGTCTGGGGCTCGCTTTTGTCTTCGGCGCTCTCGCCAATCGCTTCCGTATTCCCCCATTGGTCGGCTATCTCGTAGCCGGCGTTCTGGTCGGCCCGAACACGCCCGGTTTCGTCGCCGATGCAGGGCTTGCCAACGAATTGGCTGAAATCGGCGTCATTCTCCTGATGTTCGGTGTCGGCCTGCATTTCTCGCTCAAGGACCTTCTGTCGGTCCGCGCTATCGCCGTGCCTGGCGCCATCGTTCAGATCGGCTTTGCCACCGCGCTCGGCGTCGGGCTGTCCTGGATGCTCGGCTGGTCGATGGGCGCGGGCGTGGTGTTCGGACTGGCGCTGTCGGTCGCCTCGACCGTTGTGCTGCTGCGCGCGCTTCAGGAACGCCGCCTGATCGAGACCGAGCGCGGCCGCATCGCCGTCGGCTGGCTGATCGTCGAGGACTTGACCATGGTGCTGGCGCTGGTGTTGCTGCCGGCGCTTGCCGGTGTACTCGGCGGCCAGGAACACGCCAATGCCCATTCGGGCGACCTGCTGTCGCTGCCGGCCAGCTACGGCATATGGGGTGTCGTCGGCATCACGCTGGCCAAGGTCGCCGCCTTCGTGGTGGTCATGCTGGTGGTCGGCCGCCGGGTCATTCCCTGGATCCTGCACTACGTTGCCCATACCGGGTCGCGCGAACTGTTCCGTCTCTCCGTGCTCGCCATTGCGCTCGGCGTCGCCTTCGGCGCGGCAAAACTGTTCGGCGTCTCGCTGGCGCTGGGCGCGTTCTTCGCCGGCATGATCATGAGCGAATCCGAGCTCAGCCACCGCGCGGCCGAAGAATCGCTGCCGCTGCGCGATGCCTTCTCGGTGCTGTTCTTCGTCTCCGTCGGCATGCTGTTCGATCCGTTCAGCCTGATCAGCAACGGCCTGCCGATCCTGGCGACGCTGGCCATCATTGTCATCGGCAAGTCGCTGGCGGCGTTCGTGATCGTCGTAGCCTTCGGCTATCCCCTGGCCACGGCCTTGATGATTTCGGCCAGCCTTGCCCAGATCGGCGAGTTCTCCTTCATCCTGGCCGAACTCGGCGTCGGGCTGAAACTTCTGCCCGAGCAAGGCCGCGATCTGATCCTGGCCGGCGCCATCCTGTCGATCGTGCTCAACCCGTTGATGTTTCTGGTTATCGACTGGATGAAGCCGTGGCTGGAGGCCCGCGCCATCAGGACGGCGCAACCAGCGGATACCAAGCCGGTCGGCCCGGCGACGGAACCGGGCCAGGTAGCCTCGGTCGCCGCAACGTTGAGCAAGGAAGACGGCCCGCCGCCGACTACGACGCTTGCCGGTCATGCCATCCTGATCGGCTATGGCCGGGTCGGTGGCCTCGTCGGTGCCGCGCTGAAGGAAGCGGCACAGCCTTTCCTCGTCATCGAGGATGCCGATAAGACGCTGACGAGGCTGAAAGCAGACGGCATCGAAACCATCGCCGGTAATGCCGCCAATGCCGAAGTGTTCGCCGCGGCCAATCCTGAAGGCGCAAAGCGGCTGATCCTTGCCATCCCCAACGCCTTCGAGGCCGGCCAGATCGTGCTGCGGGCACGCGCCGCCAATCCCAACATCAATGTCATCGCCCGCGCCCATTCCGACGCCGAGGTCGAGCATCTGAAGGGACTCGGCGCCGATACCGTGATCATGGGCGAACGCGAGATCGCGCGCGGCATTGTCGAAGAGGTGCTTGGCCACGAGCCGCGGGTTTCTGAACCGTCCGCTGCCTGAGTCGACGCAACCCACAAGCGCGTTCAATCATGCCACGAATGCCGAGCCGCCATTTTGCGCGACACCGCCGAGATATTTTGCCGGGGGCTTGCCAAGCGCCTTCTTGAACATGGTGATGAAGGCGGTAACCGAGCCATAGCCGAGGTCGCCCGAGACTTGCTGCACGCTGGCACCGGACGCCAGCTCCCGAATGGCGACGATCAGGTGCAAGTGCTGGCGCCAGCGCCTGAAGCTCAAGCCAGTCTCCTTGACGACGAGACGCGCCAGACTGCTTTCGCTGAGCGCGACGCGGTTGGCCCATTGTGCCAACGTACTGCGATCGGCAGGGTCTTGCGCCAGCGCCTCGGCGATCCGCCTCAAGCGCGGCTCGGATGAAATCGGCAGATGCAGCTGCTGGACAGGCATGCGCGGCAGTTCTGCAAGCAGGGTCCTGGTCAGGAGCTCATCCCTTGCCTGGTCGTCCTGCACGCTGTCGGACAGCTCGACGATCAGTTCGCGCAGCAGCGGCGAGATCGAAAGCGTGCAGCACCGGTCCGGCAATTCGGCGGCTCCCGGCTCGATATAGACGAAGAAGATCCGCGCGTTGGCCGTCGCGATGTTGCTGTGCTCCATGCCGCCGGGAATCCATACGCCGCAATGCGGCGGCACCATCCAAAGACCGCTCGGAACGCGGCATGTGACGCCGCCTCCGAGCGCAAAGACGAGCTGGCCTTTGCGGTGCCAATGGGCCGGCACTTCCGCTCTGGTCTCGGTGACGTCGACACGCACGGCGATGGCTGGCGCCAGCACGTCATCAACATCGAAATTGACCCATGGGTAGCGAAGAGGCTGTCTCATGATTGACTGCTTTTAGCGATCAAATGCCATAATAGCTAAATTCTTCAAGCAGGGAAGCCGATAAGTTCCGGCCTCCAGCAAGAAGGTACGCACCCATGCTCGCCTTAATCATATGTTCCGACAGCGCCACGGGCTTGAGGTTAGCCGGGGTCGAAGAACCTCGGCCCCTCGCGGACGAGGCGCTCGTCTCGGTCCGCGCAACTTCGTTGAACCGGGGTGAACTGCGCTTGCTCACCATCCGTCCGAACGGCTGGACACCCGGCCAGGACATCGTCGGAATTGTCGAACGCGCAGCCGCCGATGGCTCCGGGCCGATCACGGGCACCAGGGTCGCGGCTTTGGTCGACCAGGCCGGATGGGCTGAACGGGTCGCCGTTTCAACAGACCGTCTCGCCGTCCTGCCGGATGAGGTCAGCTTCGCCTCGGCAGCCACGCTTCCGGTCGCCGGCACGACCGCGCTCAGGACTTTGCGCCACGGCGGTGACCTGGCCGGCCTAAAGGTCCTGATCACCGGTGCAAGCGGTGCCGTCGGTCGCTTCCAGATCCAGATCGCCCGCGAGCGGGGGTGCGTCGGTGACCGCCATCGCCGCCGCCAGGCACAACGAGGATTTGCGCGAACTCGGAGCCGAGCAGATCGTGGAGTCGATCGAGCGGGCCGAGGGGCCGTTTTCGCTGATCACCGAGTCGGTCGGCGGCGAAAGCCTCGCACACGCGATCGAACGCGTCGCGCCCGGCGGGACCATCGTCATGTTCGGTTCAAGCAGTGGCGTGCTCACGCCCATCGGATTCCGCCAGTTCGTTCCGGACCATGAGGGGGCGCGGCTTCAGACGTTCGCCTACTACACGTCCGGTTCAGCCATCGGCGCCGACATCGCCGCGCTGCTCGCCCTGGTCGCCGCTGGTCGGCTGGACACCCGCATTGCCTTGACCGTGCCATGGACGAACATCGGCCAAGCCCTGGACGCACTGCGACAGCGCAGCTTCAGCGGCAAGGCTGTCGTCACCATAGGGGTGAGCCGGCCCTAGCCTGAAGTCGACCAGTTCATACGTGCTGGCCGCCATTGATGTGGATTTCCGAGCCGGTCACATAGGACGCCTGCCCGGAGCACAGGAAAAAAATGATGTCGGCGACCTCCGCCGTGGTGCCCAGGCGCCGCAGCGGAATGGTCTCGACGATCTTTTCCGTGCCCGGCGACAGGATCGCGGTGTCGATCTCGCCCGGCGCGATGGCGTTGACACGGATGCCGTGCGGGCCGAAATCATGCGCCATCTCGCGCGTCAGCGAGCCGAGAGCGGCCTTCGACGTCGCATAGGCGGTGCCGGCGAAGGGATGCACGCGGGTGCCGGCGATCGACGTCACATTGACGATCGAGCCTCTGGCAGCCGCCAATTCCTTGAACAGGCCGCGCGCCAGCATGATCGGCGCGAAGAAATTGACCTGGAACACGTCGCGCCAGACATGCATCGGCGTGTCGATCGAGTCCATCCGGCTGTTGCCATCCTTGAGCTTGGGCGAAATGCCGGCATTGTTGACCAGCGCGTGCAACTGCCCGCCATGCGCTTCGAGCCGATGACGGATTTCCGACACCGCAATACCGACATCTTCCTGATCGGCGAGATCGACCTTGATGTGGTCCTCCGGACCGGCCGGCCACGGGCAGTCCTCGGCAAAGGCCTGGCGCGAGCAGGTGATGACGCGCCAGCCTTCGCGCGAAAAGCGTTTCACCGTGGCATGGCCGATACCGCGGCTGGCGCCGGTCAGCACGATGGTTTTTCTGGTGTCTGTCTCGGTCATGTCGCGGTCTCCAGGCAGGACATGTAGCCGAACGCCGCCGGGGTGGCGAGAGGCGGTTGACGCCGCTAGCCGGCTGCTCAGCCGCCGCCAAGAATATCTAGGATCGAGGTCTGCCGCTTCTTGAGCCGACCGCCGACGCTGCCTGGCGGCACCGGGTGCCCGACCGAAGCCGTGGTGCCGCCATCCGCTGGCATGTTGAAGCCATCGGCATCGACGGTCTGGGCAGGCCGCGCCGCACGGACCGGCGCCGGCGGTGCCGCCGCCTGCGCGGCCGGCGCCTGCTGTCCAACCGAAGCCGAGGGAACCGGTGCCGGTTGGTTGTTGTCGGCCGAGGGAATGTCGTCGGGCACGATGGTGTCCGCCGGCGTCGACTTCCAGGTGCCGGGCAGCGGCCGCACCGGCACGCCCTCATGCGCGGCGACCATGAATTCGTGCCAGGCCTGCGCCGGCAGCGCGCCGCCGGTAACCTTCTTCATCGCCGTGCCGTCATCATTGCCGAACCACACGCCGGTGGTCAGATTGGCGGTGTAGCCGACGAACCAGGCGTCGCGCGAATTCTGGCTGGTGCCGGTCTTGCCGGCCGACGGCCAGGCGAAGGCCGCCTTCTTGGCGGTGCCGACCTCGACCGTCCCGGTCATCATCGAATTCATCATGCCGACGATCTCGGGCTTGATCACGCGCGGTGCGCTCCCCCCAGCGCTGTCATAGAGCACCTTGCCGTCGGATGTCGTGACGCGGCGGATGAAATGAATGTCGGGCTTGTAGCCGCCATTGGCGAAGGGCACATAGGCCGAGGTCAGTTCCAGCGGCGTCACTTCCGAGGTGCCGAGCGCGATCGAGGTGTTGGCCAGCAGGTCGGACTGGATGCCCATGCGGTGCGCGGCTTCCACCACCGCGTTCGGCCCGACTTCCATGGTCAACTGCGCGGCAACCGAGTTGAGCGACTTGGCCAGCGCCGTCGCCAAGGTGACCTTGCCAAAGTACTTGCCGCCGTAATTGTCGGGTGTCCAGTTGCCGATCTTGATCGGTGCGTCGTTGCGGATGCTGTCGGGCGTGCGGCCGGCCTCGAGCGCAGCCATGTAGACGAACGGCTTGAACGCCGAGCCCGGCTGCCGGCGCGCCTCGGAGGCGCGGTCGAACTGGCTGGTCGAATAGTCATAGCCGCCGACCATGGCGCGCACCGCGCCGGAATCGTCGATCGACACCAGCGCGCCCTGGGTGACATTGAGCTTCTTGCCGCTGTCGTTGATCAGCCGGCGGATCGACTGTTCGGCGAGTTTCTGCAGGTTCAGGTCTACGGTAGAATCGATGACGATATCGCCGCGCACATCGCCGATCAGGTCGGGCAACTCTTCCATGATTGTGTCGGCGACGTAATTTTCCGAGCCGGTCCAGTAGGATGGCGAGCGCGTCGCCGGTGCGCTCAGCGCCGTCTTCAGCTCTTTCTCGCTGATCTTGCCCTCCTCGCGCATGGCGGCGAGCACCAGCTGCGAGCGCTCCTCGGCGGCCTTGGGATCGCGCGCCGGCGACAGCCGCGACGGCGCCTTCAGCAGGCCAGCCAGGAGTGCGGCTTCCGACAAGGTGACGTCGCGCGCGCTCTTGCCGAAATAGCGGCGCGAGGCCGCCTCGACACCATAGGCACCGGAGCCGAAATAGACCCGGTTGAGGTACATTTCGAGGATCTGGTCCTTGGTGTGCTTGTGCTCCAGCCACAGCGCCAGCAGCACCTCCTGCACCTTGCGTTCCAGCGTGCGGTCAGGCTTCAGGAAAAGGTTCTTGGCCAATTGCTGCGTCAGCGTCGAACCACCTTGCGAGAAGTGCCCGCCGATGAGGTTGGTCACCATGGCGCGAGACAGGCCGATCGGATCGACACCGAAATGCGAATAGAAGCGGCGGTCCTCGATGGCGATCACCGCCTCGGGAATATAAGGCGACATTTCGTGCAGGCCGACCGCTTCGCCGCCGCTCATGCCGCGATTGGCCAGCAGCTGCCCGTCGGCCGAGACGATCTTGATGTTGGGCGCACGGTCGGGGATCGACCAGGTCGTGGCCGCGGGCATCTTGGCGCCGTAGTAGATAACGACGCCCGCCACCGCGATGCCGCCCCATATGGCGAGCACGAAACACCAGTAAACCAGCCGGCCGAGCACGCCGAACAGGCCGCGTCCACTCCCTCCGCGCCTCCCCCGCGACGATTTCCCCTTCGATGATTTGCGTTTGGCGGAGGCTTTGCGATTGCTCGGCACGACGCGGTCCTCCTCGCTCACCGAAAGACCCGTCTGGGATTTCGCCCGTGGCGGTCCCTCGAAGCTGGGCTCGATGCGACTGTCTCTGCGGTTCGCCATGCGCTGCGCTTGATGTCCCCGGTGCCAATGGCGCTCGGGTTGAAGAGTAGATGCGGCGATTTAAGGGCGGGTTAAGCAGAGCTTCGCGCAAGCGCCTGAATTCCGTTAGGAATTTGTTAATCTGTTGTCCATTGCCAGCGTCGCAGCGCGGCGGATGTGACAGCTCCGCGCACCCGAGGCACCGTCGGCGTCCGAACGCTCGTGGCGAGCCCTCATTTGTGGCCTTGGCGTTTTTCTATCTCGTAGCTCAGCCACCGGCAGAACATACCCATGACCGACGCGGCGGCGCCGACAAGCAGGCAGACGACCAGCAGCGGGCTCTTTGAAGCGCTCGACCAACTGACTATGGCCAGCAGGACGACACTGGCGGTGGAAATCAGATAACCCACCCCCTTGAGCAAGTGCAGAGAAGCCGTCGTCATGCCTGAAACATCCTCCGCCTGTCTTATGGAACATTCATTTCGCCTTGGAGTTCCATTCAGAGCAAACCCGGACCCACGACGTCGATGAAGCGCGCAGGGTGATCAGGAGGGGTATTAAGGCCTTTGCCGCCAGAATGCGGATGCAGGCTGGCGCCCCAACCCGGGTCTCTTCATAATCCGCTCAAATTTCACATCCGGTTAGTCGGGATCACCAGCCTGCCGTAGCAAGGCGACGAGACACTCGCACTTGATTCTTCGAGCAGGCGCACGGTTGCGGAGCGGAAGGCTCCGAATTGGCCCCGATTTCGATAGCGTCAGGCTATGCGAAAGCGCCCGGCCAGCGGCGCGCTCATTGGTCGTCGTCGTCGCCGGCGGCGGGCCGCCAGCTGGTTGGCTCGACCTTCTTTTGCGTGTGGCTGTCGATGTAGACCCACCAGCCGTCGTCGCGGTATTGAGCGATGGATTCATTGAGGATGCCATCGCTGTCCTTCCAGGTGACGGTGACCTTGGAGCCGTCGGTCGGCGCGGTCGATATCGGCTTTCTGTCCGCCATCTCATCCCCTTCTTCCAGACGGTTGATCGCCACGAGGGCCATCAGCTGTGAGCGAAGATATCCTCTTCGTCCCAGCCCATCAGGTCAAGCTTGGCCCGCGTCGGCAGAAAGCGGAAACAGGCGTCCGCCTCCTTCGTGCGCCCCTCGCGCGCCAGCCGCCCGGCCAGCACATCGCGCAACCGATGCAGATAGAGCACGTCCGAGGCCGCGTATTCGAGCTGCTCGGGCGACAACGTTTCGGCCGCCCAATCCGACGATTGCTGCGCCTTGGACAGGCCGACGCCGAGAAGCTCGAAACAGATGTCCTTCAGCCCGTGCCGGTCGGTGTAGGTGCGCGTCAGCCGCGACGCGATCTTGGTGCAGAACACCGGCTCGGCCATCACGCCAAAAGCATGGTAGAGCACAGCGAGGTCGAAGCGACCGTAGTGGAACAGCTTGGTCACGCTGTCGTTTCCCAGCAGCTTGACGAGGTTCGGTGCTTCCTTCTGCCCCGGCGCGATCTGGATGACATCGGCACTGCCGTCGCCAGGCGAAATCTGCACCACGCAGAGCCGGTCACGGTTGGGATTGAGGCCGAGCGTTTCCGTATCGATGGCCACCGCAGCGACATCGTAGCGGGAGAGGTCAGGCAGATCGTTTTTATGGAAGCGGATATCGCTCATCGTCTTCTCCGGGTCGCGGCCTTCGGCGTCGCGCATCCATCGAAGAAGCGCACACGCGCTCCAACAAATTGCGCTGTCGACCCGTCCTCGCCGTGATCGGCGGAAAAATCAACAGAAAGTTGATTTTCCGCCGTCCAGGTTGTCCGCCTTACCGTGTCAGCGCGTCCAGAATGCGCGCCCAGGAGCGCTGGCCCTTGTGGAAGGAGCTGAGCTCGTATTTCTCGTTGGGCGAGTGGATGCGGTCGTCGTCGAGGCCGAAGCCGACCAGCAGCGATTCCATGCCGAGATAGGTCTGGAAGTCGCCCACCACCGGAATGGAGCCGCCGCTGCCGGTCGTCACCGCGGGCTTTGGCCATTCGTCGGAAAGCGCGGTCTTGGCCTTGGCCAGGAACGGCGAGTCGTAGGAGAGCTGGATTGCCGGAGAACCGCCATGAGCGTGGAATTCGACCGAGCAATCGGCTGGGATGCGCTCCTTGACGAATTTCTGGAAAGCCGCGCGGATTTTCTTCGGATCCTGCTTGTGGACGAGGCGGAAAGACACCTTTGCCGAGGCTTCCGCGGCGATCACCGTCTTGAAACCCTTGCCGGTATAGCCGCCGATGATGCCGTTGAACTCGGCGGTGGGCCGCGCCCAGGTCAGTTCCAGTACCGAGCGGCCTTTTTCGCCCGACGGG
Organism: Mesorhizobium sp. B2-3-11; assembly: GCF_006442215.1. NCBI lineage: Bacteria > Pseudomonadati > Pseudomonadota > Alphaproteobacteria > Hyphomicrobiales > Phyllobacteriaceae > Mesorhizobium > Mesorhizobium sp. B2-3-11. Next base: position 153,088 of record NZ_VFVS01000002.1, read on the forward strand.
ATCGACAGGCCGACAGGTCCGAGGAAGGTCTCGGCCGTCTCGCCCAGCGTTTCCCATGATTTCAGCACCTGCGAAGGCGTTTCCTCGACGCCGTCATAGAAGCCCGGAATGGTGATAAGGCCGTCCTTGTCGTGGATGTCGGCCAGCACCTTGGCCAGGATGCGGATCGGGTTCGCGGCAGCGCCGCCATAGAGGCCCGAATGCAGGTCCCGGTCGGCGGCCTTAACCGTGATCTCCTCGCCGACCAGACCGCGCAGCCCGACGCAGATCGACGGCGTGTCGCGGTCCCACATGCTGGTATCGCAGACCAGCGCGAAGTCGGCCTTGAGCTCCTCGGCATTGGCCTCGAGGAACGGCTTCAGCGAGGGCGACCCCGATTCCTCCTCGCCTTCGAACAGGATGGTGACGCGGCACGGCAGACCACCATACACCTGTTTCCAGGCACGGCATGCCTCGACGAAAGTCATCAGCTGACCTTTGTCGTCGGCCGAGCCGCGCCCGGTGATGATTTTGTGACCAGGTGCAATCTCCTTGATCGCCGGGGCGAAGGGATCGTTTTCCCACAGCTCGATCGGGTCGACCGGCTGCACGTCATAATGGCCGTAGAACAGCACATGCGGCGCGCCCGCCGGCCCGTCGTGATGCGCAACCACCATTGGGTGCCCGGGCGTGTCGCGCACGCTGGCGTCGAAGCCGATCAGCTTGAGTTCCGCCACCAGCCATTCCGCCGCCTTGCGGCAGTCGGTGGCATAGGCTGGATCAGTGGAGATCGACTTGATCCCGAGCAGGCCGAAGAGCCGTTCTAGGCTCTGGTCGAGGTTCTGATCGAGACGGTCGAGGACAGGGGAAACTGCGGACATTTGCATAGCCTTTCGATTCAGTGCCGGAACCGTAAAGGCAGAGCGGCGAAACGAAAAGCCCGGGACGATTGGACCACGGCCCGGGACGGTCGCCGCGGGCAAAAAAATGCCGCCGTGGTGGAGGGGGAACCACGGCGGCCTTTTACTCGAAACGATGCGGCAGCCCGGAGAGGGGGGATAGGCTGCCGCAATTGTCCGGTATAGGCGGGGGACGGGCCTTGCTCCGGACTTCGGCGAAAACTGCCGATGAACTGTATTTGGGTCCCTGAACGTGGCGATTCAAGGGCACCAACGTTACACTTTTGTAACGTGCCCGTGAGCGGGCTTGTATAACCCCGATCCGTCAGGATCCCGATCTGTCAGGGTGTTGACGGAACCTATCTCTGGCGATGTCTTTGGCATGGACCAAGGCATTGCGCCGCGCTATCCCTGCCGGCATGAAAAAAGGCGATCATCTCTTCCTCATTGACGGCTCTGGCTACATCTTCCGGGCCTATCACGCACTGCCGCCGCTGACCCGCAAGTCCGACGGCCTGCCGGTCGGTGCCGTTTCCGGCTTCTGCAACATGCTTTGGAAGCTGATGCAGGATGCCCGCAACACCGATGTGGGCATTGTGCCGACGCATTTTGCCGTCATTTTCGACTATTCCTCGAAAACCTTCCGCAACGACCTCTATCCCGAATACAAGGCGAACCGTTCGGCGCCGCCCGAGGATCTGATCCCGCAATTCGGGCTGATCCGCCAGGCAACCAGGGCGTTCAACCTGCCTTGCGTCGAGATGGAAGGCTTCGAGGCCGACGATCTCATCGCCACTTACTGCCGGCTGGCCTGCGAGGCCGGTGGCGACACCACCATTATCTCCTCCGACAAGGATCTGATGCAGCTGGTTGGCGACACGGTCGGCATGTACGACCCGATGAAGGATCGCCAGATCGGCATCCCCGAAGTCGTCGAGAAATGGGGCGTGCCGCCGGAAAAGATGATCGACCTGCAGGCGCTGACCGGCGACTCCGTCGACAATGTGCCTGGAGTGCCCGGCATCGGGCCAAAGACCGCGGCGCAACTGCTCGAGCAGTTCGGCGATCTCGACGGATTGCTCGCCCGCGCCGGCGAGATCAAGCAGGAGAAAAGGCGGGAATCGATCATCGCCAACGCCGACAAGGCGCGCATCTCGCGCCAGTTGGTGACGCTGAAGAACGACGTACCGGTGGCCGAGGGGCTGGACGATTTCCTGCTGCATGCGCCCGACGGGCCGAAGCTGATCGGCTTCCTCAAGACCATGGAATTCACCTCGCTGACCCGCCGCGTCGCGGAGGCGACCGGCACCGAGGCCGGCGACGTCCAGGCCGTCACTGTGACCGTCGAACGCGCCGATAACGCACATGGCCCCGACGTCGGTGCCGGAACACCGCCCGTCGCCCGAAAGGGGGCGGGCTCCGAACCTGGCCAGGCTGCTGAAGCCGAGACGACGGAGAGGCCAAAACAGGGTGACACCCCTTCCCTCCTGGCCGCATTGCGGCTGGAGGGCGCGGCGACACGCAAGATCGATACCTCGGCCTATCAGTGCATCCGCGATATCGCGACGCTGAAAGCCTGGGTCGCCGAGGCGCGAGAGGCTGGTATCGCTGCCTTCGACGTCAGGGCGACGTCGACCGATCCGATGCAGGCCGAACTGATCGGCATGGCAATGGCCACAGCGCCCGGCTGCGCCGGCTACATTCCCTTCGCCCACAAGAGCGGCAATGGTGACTTGCTCGGCGGCGGCGCGCTCGAAAACCAGATACCGCTTCGCGAGGCGCTGGCGGTCCTGAAACCGCTGCTTGAGGACAGGTCGGTGCTGAAGATCGCGCACAACCTGAAGTATGACCTGGTTATCATGAGCCGCTATGGCATCGATGTCGCGCCCTTCGACGACACCATGCTGATCTCCTACGTGCTCGACGCCGGCACTCCGCACGGCCACGGCATGGATGCCCTTGCCGACAAATGGCTTGGCCATAGGCCCCTTCAGCTCAAGGACGTGACCGGTTCCGGCAAAAGCTCTGTCGGTTTCGATCAGGTCGACATCGACAGGGCGACGGCTCACGCCGCCGAGGATGCCGACGTGACGTTGCGGCTGTGGCTGGTGCTGAAGCCCCGCCTTGCCGCCAAGGGCCTGGTCTCGGTCTATGAACGCCTGGAGCGGCCGCTGGTGCCGGTGCTGGCGCGCATGGAACAGCGCGGTATTTCGGTCGACCGGCAGATCCTGTCGCGGCTTTCGGGCGAGCTGGCGCAAGGTGCAGCCCGGCTCGAAGAGGAAATCTACCTGCTCATCGGCGAGCGCATCAACATCGGCTCGCCCAAGCAGCTCGGTGATATCCTGTTTGGCCGCATGGGCCTGCCCGGCGGCTCCAAGACCAAGACCGGCCAGTGGTCGACCTCGGCGCAGCTGCTCGAAGACCTTGCCGCCGAAGGTCACGAACTGCCGCGCAAAGTCGTCGACTGGCGCCAGCTGACCAAGCTGAAATCGACCTACACCGATGCGCTGCCGGGCTTCGTCAATCCCGAAACCAAGCGCGTCCACACCTCCTACGCGCTGGCCGCGACGACGACCGGGCGGCTGTCGTCTTCCGACCCGAACCTGCAGAACATTCCGGTGCGCACGGCTGAAGGGCGCAAGATCAGGACCGCCTTCATCACCGACAAGAGCCACCGGCTGGTGTCAGCCGACTACAGCCAGATCGAACTGCGCGTGCTCGCCCATGTCGCCGAAATCCCGCAACTGCGGCAGGCCTTTGCGGATGGCGCTGACATCCACGCCATCACCGCTTCTGAAATGTTCAATGTGCCCGTGGAGGGCATGCCGTCGGAAGTGCGCCGCCGCGCCAAGGCGATCAATTTCGGCATCATCTATGGCATCTCGGCTTTCGGCCTCGCCAACCAGCTGTCTATCCCGCGCGAGGAGGCGAGCGCCTACATCAAGAAGTACTTCGAGCGCTTTCCCGGCATCCGCGACTATATCGAGGAGACCAAGGCCTATGCCCGCGAGCACGGCTTTGTCGAAACAATCTTCGGCCGCCGCATCCACTATCCCGACATCAGATCGTCGAACCCGTCGCTACGGGCGTTCAACGAGCGCGCCTCGATCAACGCCCGCCTGCAAGGCACCGCCGCTGACATCATCCGCCGCGCCATGATCCGCATGGAGGAAGCCTTGGACAAGGCCAAGCTGTCCGCCCGCATGCTCCTCCAGGTACATGACGAACTGATCTTCGAAACGGTCGAGGCGGAAGTCGAGGAGACGATCCCGGTCGTGCGCCATGTCATGGAAAACGCGGCGATGCCGGCGGTATCGATGTCGGTGCCGCTGCATGTCGACGCGCGGGCCGCCAACAATTGGGACGAGGCGCACTGACGCGCTAGAGCAATTTCAGGAGAAGTGTATAGCGGTTTTCCCGGGAAAAGCGCTTAGCGCTTTTCCTTGGAAATTGCATTAAAACAAAGAGTTAGAGCGGTTAGGCGATTCAATCAATCGCTGAACCGCTCTGCGGAATGCCCTCAGGCCGCCTGCGCCAAACACTTCGCGCACGTCCCGCGAAATTCGATCACCGCCTTCTTGGCGGCGAAGCCGGTCGAGTTGACCCATTCGTTCAGCCGGTGGTCGACATCGTGGTCGGACATTTCGGTCACCTGCCCGCAGCCGTCGCAAATGGCGAAAGCGGTCATCGAGTGGCTGTGGTCGTGCGGCTCGGCGCAGGCGACGAAGGAGTTGATGCTTTCCAGCCGGTGCACGAAGCCCGACTTCACCAGCGTGTCGAGCGCGCGATAGACCTGTAGCGGCGCGCGAAAACCGCGCTCGCGCAGCTGGTCGAGCAAGGTGTAGGCGCTGAGCGGCCCGCTGGCGGTCTCGAGTTTCTCGAGCACGCACAACTGGTTTTTCGTCAGCACATCCCTTGCCGCCATGATTCCACTTGTCCTGCACTGTTTGCGGCCTGCCTGCGCGTGCAAACGGCCCGATCCCATTCAGATAGCGACGAACCGCCGTCTTTGCTACTCCTCTGTTGCCGTCCCGGTCAGTCGATGACGCGCGGGCACATTGGTGACGGCGGGATCGATAGCGCCACGGTGTTCAAGGATACTGGCGGAAATCTCGACGAAGATAGCCAAGGGTGTGCCCGGCACCATTGGCCGGCCGACCCACCCGGCGATCAAGGCCGCCTCAGGGAGGCCGGCCACGCCCTGACTGGACTTCATCCGTGAAAGGCCGGCGCGAGCAATTCCGCCAGCCTTTATTAGCCAGCTTCATCTACTTCCTCGGCGGACCTTTGCGCTCGGCGGAGGCCGCCCACAGGTTGATGTCGGACTCGCGCGCGTACGTATCGATCTCGGCCAGTTCGGCGTCGCTGAAGTCGAGCACCTTCAGCGCGCCGACGCAGTCCTCGACCTGCTCGGGCCGGCTGGCGCCGATCAGCGCCGAAGTAACCCGGCCCCTGCGCAGCACCCAGGCCAGCGCCATCTGCGCCAGCGTCTGGCCGCGCTTGCCGGCGATCGCGTTGAGCGCCTTGATGTTGGCGATGGTGCGGTCGTTGATGAAGGCTGTCTTCAGCGACTTGCCTTGGGACGCCCGGCTGCCATCGGGAATGCCGCCGAGATATTTATCGGTCAACATGCCTTGCGCCAGCGGCGAGAACACGATGGAGCCGACGCCGAGCCCTTCGAGCGTATCGAGAAGGCCGTCTTCCTCGACCCAACGGTTCAACATCGAATAGCTCGGCTGGTGGATGACGCAGGGCGTGCCCAATTGCCTCAATATGTCGGCGGCCTCGCGGGTGCGCTGCGAATTGTAGGACGAGATGCCGGCATAGAGTGCCTTGCCCGAACGCACCGCATGGTCGAGCGCGCCCATGGTTTCTTCGAGCGGCGTGTCGGGATCGAAGCGGTGCGAATAGAAGATGTCGACATAGTCGAGGCCCATCCGCTTCAGGCTCTGGTCGAGACTGGCCAGCATGTATTTGCGCCCGCCCCATTCACCATAGGGACCCGCCCACATTTCATAGCCAGCCTTGGTCGAGATGATCAGTTCGTCGCGATAGGCGGAAAAATCGGTGCGCAGGATCTCGCCGAAAGGCGTCTCGGCCGAGCCGGGCGGCGGCCCATAATTGTTGGCCAAGTCGAAATGGGTGATGCCGAGGTCGAAGGCCTTGCGCACGATCGCCTGCTTGGTCCGATGCGGCGTGTCGTCGCCGAAATTGTGCCACAGCCCGAGCGAGATCGCCGGCAGCTTGAGGCCGGACCGACCGCAACGGTTGTAGATCATTTTTTCATAGCGGTTCTCAGCGGCGACATAGGTCATGGGAAATCCTCGAATCTGAACGGACAGGGCACCGTCATCGCAGAGGCGGTGAGCATGCCCGTACCCCATCCTTTACCCCCTCCCCGGAGGAACGGGGAGGGGGGCAAGCAAAATTATCGATAATCTTCGCGACCTATTTCTTCTTGGCCAGAAGATCCTTGGCTTGCTTGACGCCAAGCGCGGCCGGGCGCTCGCATGTGGTTTGCATGGCGACGAACTTGCCGGTTTCGCCCGAGCGCAGGAGGCCGGTCATGACATCGACGGCATGCAGCGCGAGTTCCATCGAACAGCGGTGCGGCCGGCTTTCAGCGATCGCCAGCGCCATGTCGGCGAGGCCTGATGTGCGGTAATTGGCCATCATGCCCTGGCCGTGCATCTCATTGGGGATGCCGAGCGGGTGCTTCCATTTCGGCAGCTTCTTGACCGGCTTGCCTTCTTCGGTGAAGCGCACGTCGCCACCGAAGAAGTTCGGATCCGGCACGAACACCGTCCCGGCCTCACCATAGAGTTCCATCGGCGCGTGGCCGTGAGCCCAGACGTCCCAGCTGGTGTTCAGCGTCACCACGGCGCCGTTCTCGAATTCGAGCAGGCCGTGAATGGTGGTCGGTGTGTTGACCGGGATTTTTTCACCCGCGCGAGGCTTTGAGCTGATGGTCCGCTCCTTGGCCGGAGTCGTCGCGAAAGCCGCCACCTGCTTCACCGGCCCGATCAGCTGGATCAGATTGGTGATGTAATACGGCCCGATGTCGAGCACCGGCCCGGCACCCGGCTGGAAGAAGAAATCGGGATTCGGATGCCAGTGTTCCATGCCGTGGCCCATGACGTGGCAGGTGCCGCTGGTGATCCTGCCGAGCTTTCCCTCGTCGATCAGTTCACGCACCAGCTGGTGCGCGCCGCCCAGGAACGTGTCCGGCGCCGAACCGATGCGCAGCCCCTTCTTCTCGGCCCGCGCCTTGAGGTCCTGGCCTTCCCTGAGCGACAGCACGAACGGCTTTTCCGAATAGACATGCTTGCCGGCATCGAGCACCTGCTTCGACACCTCGTAGTGCACGGCCGGAATGGTCAGGTTGACGATGATGTCGATGTCGTCGGCCTTGAGCAGGTCCTCGACGGTCTCGGCGCGGAGCTTGAATTCCTTCGCCCGCGCCCTGGCCACATCCATGTTGATGTCGGCGCAGGCACGCATCTCGATGCCGCGAAACAGCGGCGCCAGCGAAAAATAGGCCTTCGAGATGTTGCCGCAGCCGATGACGCCAATACCAAGTTTCTTTGCCATGGTGGTTGTTCCTAGTAGCTCTTGACGGTCGCGATCGAGCGGCGGGCGAAGCGCTCGATGTCGTTGGGATTGTCCTGTTCCATGACAAAGTATTTTGCCGCGCTCTTGGCCCGCAACACCTTGATCAAGCCGGCCCAGTCGATTGTGCCATGCCCGACATCCGACCAGCCATCCTCATCCAGCCCCTCGCCAGGCTTCGCCATATCCTTGACATGGACGGCGACGATGCGCTGGCCGTGCTTCTCGATCCAGGGTAGCGGGTCGGCGCCGCCGCGCACCACCCAGGCAACGTCCATTTCCCAGCCAATATTGGGGGCGGACGACAGGATATGGTCCTGCGGCAGCGAGCCGTCGGCGAGCATCTTGAATTCGAAATCATGGTTGTGCCAGGCAAAGCCATAGCCGGCCTTCGAGGCCACGTCGCCGACCTTGGCCAGACGCTCGCCGAAGGCGCGCCAGCCGGCGGCGTCGGATGGCCTGTCCTCGGCCATCAGATAAGGGCAGATCAAAAGCTTGACGCCGAGCGTTTCGGCGATCCTGCGCACGCCGTCGAAATCCTTCTCCAGCGCATCGATGGAAAAATGCCCGGTCGGCATCGAAAGGCCGTTCTTGTCGAGTTCGGCGCGGAAGGCCTTGGGATCGTCATAGACGCCGCCGAAGCCTTCGACCTCGGCGTAACCGAGCTTGCCGAGCATTTCGAGCACATCGGTCCAGGGCAAGAAATTGCGAGCGCTGTAAAGTTGGAATGACCAGTTCATCGTCTCTGTCCGTTCTGCTTGGGATTGTCTTTGGGAGGATGGTTTTCTTGGGAGCTACATGCGGTTTCCGGATGGGGTGTCGAACAGCGAGGCGCGGGCGGGATCGAAACCGATTCGGATCGGATCGCCATTGCGCAGCGTTTTTTCCGCCTCGACACGGAAGGAAAAAATGCGGCCGCCGAGCTTCGTCCACACCAGTGTATCGGAGCCCATGGGCTCGACGATCTCGACGGCGGCATCGGTGGCAAAGGGCATGGAATTCGCGGCCTCGCCAAAGACAACGTGCTCCGGCCGGATCCCGAACACGCAAGGCCCGCTCTTGTCGCCGGTGCCGTCGAAGCTGTAGCGATCGAGCGGTATGTTCAAATCCCCGGTCTTGAACACTGCCGTCGGGCCGGTCTCCAACTGCCCCTCGACGAAGTTCATCGCCGGTGAGCCGAGGAACCCGGCAACGAACCGGTTGACCGGACGGTTGTAGATGGTTTGCGGCGCGTCGAGCTGCTGGATGACACCGCCCTTCATCACCGCTATGCGATCGGCCAGCGTCATCGCCTCGATCTGGTCATGGGTGACGTAGATCATCGTGTTCTGCAATTTACGGTGCAGAAGTTTGATCTCGACGCGCAGTTCGGAACGCAGCTTGGCATCGAGATTGGACAGCGGTTCGTCGAACAGGAAGACGTCGACATCGCGCACCAGCGCCCGCCCGATGGCTACGCGCTGGCGCTGGCCGCCGGAGAGTGCGGCCGGCTTGCGCTGCAAAAGCGGCTCGATCTGCAGGATCTCGGCGGCCCGCGCGATGCGCTTGGCGATCTCGTCCTTGGCGATGCCGGCGACGCGCAGCCCGAAGGACAAGTTCTTCTCCACCGTCATCTGCGGATAGAGCGCATAGGACTGGAAGACCATGCCGATGCCGCGGTCCTTGGGCTCTTCCCAGGTGACGTTCTTGCCCTTGATGAAGATACGGCCTTCGGAAATGTCGAGCAGGCCGGCGATGCAGTTGAGCAAGGTCGACTTGCCGCAGCCGGAGGGCCCGAGCAGCACGATGAACTCGCCTTCGGCGACATCGAGGTTGAGCGTCTGCAGCACCGAGATGGCGCCGAAGTTCAGCGACAGATCCTGGATCGAAACACTGGTACCGTTCGCCGCCATCGCCATCACCCTTTCACCGCGCCGGCGGCGATGCCGCGCACGAACAATTTGCCGGAAATGAAATAGACGATCAGCGGCACCAGCCCGGTCAGGATGGTGGCGGCCATGTTGACGTTGTATTCTTTCACGCCTTGCACCGAGTTGACGATGTTGTTGAGCTGCACCGTCATCGGATAGGTGTCGGGGCGGGTGTAGACGACGCCGAACAGGAAGTCGTTCCAGATGCCTGTCACCTGCAGGATGATGGCGACGACGAAGATCGGCAGCGACATCGGCAGCATGATGCGCAGATAGATGCCCCAGAAGCCGGCACCGTCGACGCGCGCCGCCCGGAACAGCTCTTCCGGCATGGAGGTGAAATAATTGCGGAACAGAAGCGTCAGGATCGGCATGCCGAAGATGGAGTGCACGATCACCAGGCCGGTAAGGCTGCCATAGAGGCCGATCTCGCGCAGGATGATGACGATGGGATAGATCATCACCTGATAGGGAATGAAGGCGCCGACGATCAGGATGACGAAGAACGTGTCGGCGCCCTTGAAGCGCCAGTTGGCCAGCGCATAGCCGTTCACCGAAGCGATGGCGATCGACAGGATCACTGAAGGAACGGTGATGCGCACCGAGTTCCAGAAACCACGGGAAAGCCCATCGCAATTCAGGCCGGTGCAGGCCTGCGACCACGCCTTGACCCAGGGCTCGAAGGTGATCTCGAGCGGCGGCGAGAAGATGTTGCCGAGTCGGATCTCCGGCATGCCCTTGAGCGAGGTGACGACCATCACATAGAGCGGCAGAAGGTAGTAGAGCGCGACCACCACAAGCGTGCCGTAGAGGAAAATGTTGCGGCGCGAGAACATGTGCCGCGGCTTTGGCCCGCTCGGGCCGGCGGCATCATCCCGCGGGTTTGACGACGTGGCGGACAAGGCGACGGCATGGTCAGACACGCTTGCGGCCTCCGAATTCGAGATAGGCCCACGGCACGATGACGATCATCACCGACAGCAGCATCATGGTCGAGGCGGCAAAACCCTGGCCGAGGTTCTGGGCGAAGAACATGTAGTCGTAGACATATTTGGCCGGCACTTCGGAGGCGATGCCCGGCCCGCCGCTGGTCTGCGCGACAACGAGATCGTAAACCTTCACAATGCCTGACGCGATGATCACTAGCGTGGTGATGAACACCGGCCGCATCATCGGGATGATGATGAACAGATAGGTCTTCCACATGGGTATCCCGTCCACCCGTGTGGCCTTCCAGATGTCCTCGTCGATGCCGCGCAGGCCCGCCAGCATCAGGCACATGATCAGCCCTGTGCCTTGCCAGAGCGCCGCAATCGATATGCCATAGATGACGATGCTGGAATTGTAGAGCGGATTGAAGTCGAAGCTGGTCCAGCCGAGGCTTCGTACCACGCCCTGGACGCCGAAATCCGGATTGAGCAGCCATTGCCAGACAAGGCCGGTGACGATGAAGGAGAGTGCGAAGGGGTAGAGAAAGATGGTGCGGAACGTGTCCTCGAAACGGATCTTCTGGTCGAGCAGGGCAGCCAGCAGAAACCCAATCACCAGCGAGAACACCAGTGAGATCACGCCGTAGATCAGAAGGTTCTCGATCGAGATCAGCCAGCGCGGCGTCGCCCACAGCCGGTAATACTGGTCGAGCCCGACGAAATTCAGCCGCGGCAGGAGCTTCGAATTGGTGAAGGAATAGAGCACCGTCCATGCGGTGCCGCCGACAAAGACCACCATTGCGGTGAGGATCATCGGGATCGAAGCGACCTTCGCATTGAGATTGCGGAAGAGTTGGCTCGGGCGTTCGCTCTTGCTCATCGGTACAGTCGTGCTGGATCGGATAAGGGCGGAAAGTCAGCACGCCTGGGCTCCCGACCCTGCCCGGCAAGGTCGGGAGCGAGGCGGCTCATCAGTCGTCAGTCAGCCGAGGCGATGATGTCGGCGAAGCGCTTCTGCGCATCTTCGAGGCTCATGTCCTGCTTGGCGAAGAATTCGGAGAAAAGGTCCTCCTTCTGCTTCTGGCTGTCCTGCGAGAGCAGCTGGTCCGTCCATGGGATGACCGCGCCCTTGGCCAGGATAGCGAGGCCCTTCTTCATGCAATCATTGGCCGCGTTGAGGTCGACGTCGCCGCGCACCGGCAGCGAACCCTTCTTGAGGTTGAAGGCAACCTGGGTCTTGGGATCGAGCAGGGTCTCGGCCAGCACTTCCTGCGCCTTGGCCTTGTCGGCGTCCTTGAGCATCGGGAAGTAGAAGGCGTCGCCGCCCGTGGCGATGACCTCGTTCAGGCCAAGGCCGGGAAGGCAAGTATAGTCCTTGCCGGCGGTCTTGCCGGCGACCTGGAACTCGCCTTGCGCCCAGTCGCCCATGATCTGGCCGCCGGCCTTGCCGGTGATGACCATGTTGGTGGCCTGGTTCCAGTCCTGCACATTGGTGTTCTTGGCCATCTTGCGCGCGTCGTCCGCGGCCTTGAAGACCTTGGCGACTTCGGGACCGGCGGCGAACTTGGCGTCCTTGTCCTTGTAGACCTTGAGGAAGGCGTCGGTTCCACCGACCGCGGCAAGCAGCACGTCGAAGGCGCCCGATGCCTGCCAGGCCTGCCCGCCGACCGCGAGCGGCACGACGCCTGCCTTCTCCAGCGCCGGGGCCGCGGCCACATACTCATTCCAGTTCTTCGGCACCGGAACGCCGGCCTTCTCGAAGGCCGCGTTCGACAGCCACAGCCACTGCCAGGAATGGATGTTGACCGGCACACAATAGATCTTGCCGTCGATCGTGCACGAGTCGAGCAGGCTCTTGGGCCGTACCACCTCCGTCCACTTGCCCTTGTTGGCGACATCGGTGAGGTCACGCATCAGGCCGGCCTGCACCAGCTCTTCCGCTTGCCGGCCATGGTTGAATTGGGTGGCCCCCATCGGATCGCCGCCGGTGATGCGGCTGATCATGATCGGCCGCGCCGTGCCGCCGGATCCGGCGATGGCGCCGTCGACCCAGTGATTGCCGGTGGCGTCGAATGCCTTGGCGAGTTCGGCGACCGCTGCCGCCTCGCCGCCGGAAGTCCACCAATGGGTGACTTCCAGATCGGTCGCGGCCGCCGGCCCGGCGAAGTTGAGCGCAACCGTCGCTGCAAACGCAGCGGTCAGGAATTTATATCGCATTTCGGCTTCCTCCCAGAAATCTGAAACGTTACAGATTTTCGATACGGCAATTGAAGACTATGCGCAACCCCTTCCGGCAAGAGTCGGTTTGATATTTTTCGAGCCGCGAACAAAATCGTTTCGTTGCGGCCTTATTGTGCGACGCAATGAGCAAGACTGCGCCGCACAATGAGCAAAGGCAGCAAGAAACTTGCTAGGAGCATGCTCTCTCTGAATCCCAACGATTTTTCGCCACGCGGTTGACGATGTCTTTCCGTGTCCGCGAGCACCCACTTTTACACCGATCGTGACAAGCTGTAACGTTTCAGTATATTGCTTCCAATGCAGATGACGCGCCATGGGAAGCGGCCCGCAACATTGCCGGGCTGCCCGGCGGCTGCTATGCGCCTGATGGGCGGGACGGATGGACAGACAACGCACGGACAAGGATGACGACGCGACGGCACAGGAGCGGCCGACGCTGAAGACGCTTGCCTTCATGACCGGCCTCGGCGTCACCACCGTCTCGCGCGCCTTGAAGGACGCGCCCGAGATCGGCGCAGAGACCAGGCGTCGTGTCCAGCTCGTGGCCAAGCAGATCGGCTATCGGCCGAACCGCGCCGGCGTGCGCCTGCGGACCGGCAAGACCAATGTCATCAGCCTCGTGCTCAACACCGAGCACGAACTCATGAGCTTTGTCTCCGACATCATCTATGGCGTGACGGAAGTCATCGCCGACACGCCCTACCACCTGATCGTCACACCCTATTCGCGCTCGCAGGATCCGCTGGATCCGGTGCGCTATCTTGTTGAGACCGGCTCCGCCGACGGCGTGATCATTTCACGCACGCAGCCGAACGATCCCCGCGCCCGCTACATGCTGGAGCGCGGCATTCCCTTTGCCACGCATGGCCGCACCGATATGGGGCTGGTGCATCCCTATCATGATTTCGACAACTACGCCTTCGCGGCCGAGGCGGTGCGCCACCTCGCCGGCATGGGCCGCCGCCGGCTCGCTTTGGTGACCCCGCCGGTCGGTTTGAGCTACTACCGTCATACGGTCGACGGCTTTGCCGACGCGCTGAGCGAAGTCGGCGCCAGCGAGGTGCCGTTCAACACCGTCTCTATCGACCACTCGATCGAGCAGATCAGGATGAGGACGGCGCAGCTGATGCGGCGCGACATCAGGCCGGACGGCATCATCAGCAGTGCTGCAGCCGCGACGCTCGCTATCGTCGCCGGCATCGAGGATGCCGGCCTGAAGCTCGGCCGCGACGTCGACGTTGTGTCGAAGCAATCGTCGGAACTGCTGCATCTGTTCAGGCATGAATTGCTGGTCGTCAACGAAGACTTCCGGCTGGCCGGGTCCGAACTCGCCCGCTCGGTGCTCGGCTGGATCGGGGGTGCCGCGCCCGGCTCGCTGCAGAGCCTGAGCGAGCCGAAGGGCGTCGTGGCCTATCGGCGCTTCGGCGAATAGACTCCTTTTTTACGCAATTCCGGACGGAAACCGCCACGCAATCTCCTGGAATTGATCTAGCCAGCCGCGCCGCTGCCCCACGGCCCGTGGAACGCACCCTGCTCGCCAATGCGCTCGAAACCATGCGCACCGAAGAAGTCGCGCTGCGCCTGGATCAGGTTCGAGGTACCGCGGCCCTGGCGGTAGCTGTCGAAATAGGCAAGCGCCGAAGACAGCGCCGGCACCGGCGCACCGGCCTCGGAAGCCCTCGCGACGACACGTCGCAGCGACGGATGCGCCTCCTGCATCATGGTGATAAAGGCCGGCGCCATCAAAAGATTGGTCAAAGCGCCGCCGCTGCCGAACGCTTCGGCCATCGTGTCGAGCATCTGCGAGCGGATGATGCAGCCGGCGCGCCAGATCTTGGCGATGGTCGGCATCGGCAGGTTCCAATTGAACTCCTTCGAAGCGCCGCTCATCACCGCAAAACCCTGCGCGTAAGCGGCGATCTTGCCGGCGAACAGCGCCAGTTCGAGGTCTTTCAGCAGCGCGTCCTTGTCGCCGGAAATTTTCGTCACGCCGATATTGCCATAGGCTTTTTCGGCTGCCTGCCGTTCGTCCTTGATCGACGACAGCACGCGCGCCGCCACCGCCGCTTCGATCGCTGTCGCCGGAATGCCGAGCTGCTGCGCCTCGATGACGGACCATTTGCCGGTGCCCTTCTGGCCGGCGCGGTCGAGGATGATGTCGACCACCGGCTTGCCGGTCTTCGGATCGTCGGCGGCGAGCACCTTGGCGGTGATCTCGATCAGGTAGGAATTGAGCCGGCCCTTGTTCCAGTTGGAAAACACCGTGCCGATCTCTTTCGGCCCCATGCCCAGACCATCGCGCAGGATGCCGTAGATCTCGGCGATCATCTGCATGTCGGCATATTCGATACCGTTGTGGATGGTCTTGACGAAATGTCCGGCGCCGTCAGTGCCGAGCCAGGCGGCACAGGGCTCGTCGTTGAACTTGGCGGAGATGGCGGTCAGCACCTTCTCGACACGCTTCCAGGAGTCTTCGGTGCCGCCGACCATGATCGACGGTCCGTGGCGTGCGCCCTCCTCGCCGCCGGAGACACCCATGCCGATGAAGGTCAAGCCCGAGCCGGACAGTTCCGAGAAGCGCCGCATCGTATCGCGGAAATTGGCATTGCCGGCATCGATGACGATGTCGTTGTCGGACAGCACGCCGCGCAAGGCTTCGATCTGCTCGTCGACCGGCTTGCCGGCCAGCACCATGATGATGATCGGGCGCGGCGGCCGGATCGCCGCGGCGAGTTCCTCCAGACTGTAGCAAGGAATGACCATGTCCCTGAGCGCACCGGCATTCTCGACGAAAGCGTCCGTGCGTGCCTTGGTGCGGTTGAAGACGGCGATGCGGTGCCCGTGCTCGGCGATGTTCAGCGCCAGGTTGGAGCCCATCGTGCCAAGGCCGATCAGGCCGATTTCGGCTTTTTCCATCGTTTCTTCCCTGTTTCCGGATCTGGTGTTTTCGAGCTCGAGCCCGTTCTTGCCTCGATACCCATTATTGCTTGGATGATTGACGGGCCTTCAGGCCCGCGTCAACCGCCTCGCCCAATTGTGTTGTCGCGGCCATTACGGCCTGATGTCGATCGGCGCCTCGATCTTCACCATGTCGAAGTCCGAGATCAGTATGTCTATGCGCACCGTCCAGCGGCCGGGAACCGGGATGATGAGGTTGTCGACACGCCAGCTGCCATCGCCGGGCCTGGTTGCCGCGCGCTTCAGCGGCTCGATGCCGGAATCGGGCTTCGACAGCACCAGCGTCACTTCCTTGGCGTCGAGCGGTCCGAAATCGCCGCTCATGATGATCATCGAGGCGGCGACGGGTCCGGCATGGCCAGGCGTGATGCTGAGATCGGCCATCGCCTGCAGCGCGTGGACGTGCACCGAAACCGGCTGGGCCGCGGCGATCGCCAGCGCTCGTGGCGGCGGCGTGAAGCGCCAGCCCGCCGCGACCCCGAAGATCGCCAGCACGATCAGCACTTCGACGCCGACCGAGCGGGTGAGCCGGCGTTGCACCTCGGTCGCTCCCGCCTCGGCCGAAGCGGTGAGCTTCCAGCGATTGACGCCGGCCAGCGTGAACAGGAAGACCAGCAGCGCGAGCTTGACCAGCAGCAGCCGGCCATAGGCAGTGTCGACCAGCGCCGAGGGCGTCTGCACCTGGATCACGGCCAACACGATGCCTGCCACGGCAAGCAGGGCGACCACAGGCACGATTGCCCATGAGAAGCGGCGCAGGAATTCAACGGCGCCGGCCGCTTGACGCTTCAGCGAGAGGCCGAGCGGCACCAGAGCGCCGGCCCAGAAGGCGATACCGACGCCATGGACGAAGACCAGCGGCCGTGTCAGCCATTGCGGTTCGGCGGCACAGGCATGGCCGCTGGCGGCAAGCGCTGCGCCCACACCGACCAGCCCGGCAAGGGCAAGCTGCCTGGCGGCCGCGCGCGGTCCGGCCAGCGACAGCAGGCCAAGCCCCAGCGCGATCAGGGCGATCAGCACCGTCCAGCCGAAGCTGGTGCCGAGCCCTGTGCACCAGACCACCGGCTGCGCCAGATGGGAGAGCGGCGCACCGAGCGCATCGAGACCTTGCAAGCCGAGCGACAAGAGTGCCGCCACCAGCCCGCACAGGATCGTCCCGGCAACAAAGCGTTGACCGGCGCGGCCATCCCCGGCCAGCCAGGCAAGGGCGAAAGCGCCGCCAGTGCCGAGGAAAAGGCCGGCATAGAGAACGACCTTGCCGATCCAGATCGCCGACCGCAACGGCCAGTCGACCGCCTCGGAGACGGCTGGAGGCTCGCTTGGCGCACCGATGGAAAACAGCAGCGAACCGCCGACCGGATGGCCATCGGCGGAGATGACACGCCAGCTCAGCACATGCGTGCCGGATTTGAGTGTTTGCGGATTGTCGATCTCGACCGTCTGGTCGCTGAGGCGGAAGGATGTCAGCGGGATCGGCGTACCATCGGGCGTCACCAGCGTCAGCACCAGCGGCGAGACCGGCTCGCTGAAGGTCAGCGAGAACCGCGCCGGCGCCTGCGCCAGCACGGCGCCGTCGGTCGGGTCGGTCTTGATCAGCGCCGCATGGGCAAAGGCCTGGCCTGTCGAGGCCATGACGATGAGCGCCATGAGCACCGCAAAGAGCCCACCAGCCCAGCCGAATCGCTTGCCGGCCATTGCGGTCCTTTGGAATGGGGATGTTGGGTTCATGCTGCCGCCATGGAATTGGCGGCGCACCTTGCGGACAGGGCGCGCCGCCAGAAAATCATTTCTTCGGCGTGAGCTTGATGCCGGGCGCCGGGGTCTCCAGCGCGTCCTCATCCTGTCCGGCCGCCGGAATCTCGATCCAGCGGGCGGCGGCATCGCCGCATTCCTGCACCACCGGGAAGTAGAGCTTCTGGCCGGCGGGCAGATCGGCCGTCAGCGTCGCCCGGAAGACGAACTCGTCATAGAATTCATCCGGCAGATTGCCGCCGCTCCAGTCGACTTCCTTGACACCGTCGGCCACCGCCTGGCCATAGAGCTGGTAGGATTTTTCATATTTGCCTTTCTTGGTCTGCAGCGTCCAGCCGGGCTTCGGCATCGGCTTCACCGCGATCACCCCTTCCGGAATCTGCACACGCACGGCGGTCGTCGCTTTGCCGTCGCAGCCATGCGGCACGCGCAGCACAGCCTTGTAGGTCGAGCCGACGGCCGCCTCCTGGGTTTCGAGCGTGATGTGCGCCAAGGCGGCATTTGTCCCCAGCACGAGAAACGCGCCGGCCGCCAAAAGATACTTGATCATGATGGTCCCTCTGATTTCAAAAAATGGTGGATCGGCGCGATCAATTGGCGTGGTCGTCCATGCCCCCCATTTCACCCATGCCCTCGACGGCGAACTCGATGCTGACGGCGCCGGCCTTCTCGAAAGTCAGCGTGGCGGCGAATTTTTCACCCTGCTTGGGTTGCCGCTTCAGGCCGATGAACATCAGGTGATAGCCACCGGGCGCCAGCGCCACCTTGCCTCCGGCCGGAATCTCCAGGCCACCGTCAACTGGCCGCATGGTCATGACGCCGTCCTTGACGCCCATTTGATGCAGCTCGGCCTTTTCAGAAACGTCGGAGGAAATCGACAGCAGCCGGTCCGCGGCGCTACCCTTGTTGATGACGGTGAAATAGCCGCCGGCCACCTTGGCGCCGGCGGGGGTGGCGCGCGACCAGGGGTGTTCGATTTCGAGATCGCCCACCTTGAATTCATGCGCCAGGACGGCCTGGACGCCGACGAACAACAGGGCAAAGGCCAGCGTGACAATGCCGAGATCGGCTTTGAACCGAGGCAGGATGCGGCCGAACACAGTGCCCGCCGACATACGGAAAGAATGGGACATGGTTGCTCCATGACGTGATGATCGCGCCGTCGCCGGTCGCGAATGGTTTTGATCTTGGATGAGTACGCTCGCGAAAGGTTCCGCAAGCAAGCAGGCTCAGGCCGCAAGCGGCGGCGCGCGCGGGTTCGATGGGGAGCGTTCGCGGGCGAAGTCGAGATGGGTGGTCGCCGGAAAGACGAAGGCGACGGTCTCGAAGGAAAGGGATGCAAGCGCGAGCCCCGCATCGGGCGGCGGCGCATAGGCCGGCGAAAACATGCTGCAGCCGAGTGTGCAGCAGGCCGGCAGATGTGACGGGTGCTGGTCGCCGCCGGGAAGCTGGGTGGCGCCGTCGCGGGTACAGATGACGTTGCCGAAGGCATCGAGCTGCGCGGTATCAGGCCCGGAGCTGAAGGCGAACGCACCAAGTGTCGACTGGAGCAACAGCAGACAGGCCGCGACAAGCGCGACCGGCATGCACCGTTGTCTCCCCCGGCGGCTCAAACCATCTGCCTCTTCAAACGATCGATGACGATACCTACCACGGCCGGGACAGGTCGAAAATCGCCAAATCGACACTGCGGCAACACGGCAGGATCAGCTCTTTTGGGATGACCGGCTTTCCGGGATCGAGGTCAGCAATGTCTGGCGTGCCGACTTCAAATGCTTGCGGCAGGCGGCATCGACCTTGCCGAGGTCGCGCGACTTGAGTGCCTCGATATAGGCTAGATGTTCGCCGATCGCGACTTCGTTGCGCTCGCGTTCCTGCGCCTTGTTCCACTGGTAGTGGTAGTGGAAAATCATGGCGATGACGTCGTAGAAATCGACGATGAAGCGGTTGCGCGAGGCGCGGTGGATGAGCCGGTGGAGGCGCTCGTCCAGCTCCGAGAACTCATTGAAGCGCGTCGCGATCTCGCGTGCCAGAACGCGGTGTTCCCCCTCCAGCCGGTCGAGATCGCCCCAGACCGGACTGTCCTGCGGCAGCGCAGTGAAGGCGGCGGCCGAGCGCAATTCGAACATTTCGCGGATCTCGGTCAGTTCCAGTGCGAAGGCCCGCGTAAAGCCCTTCAGCACCCAATGGCTGTTGCGGCGTTTTTCGATCAGGCCAAAGCGGGAGAAGCGGATCAGGAACTCGCGCACGCTGGTGGTGCCGACGCCGATCTCGCGCGCCAGTTCGAGCTCGTTGATCTGCATGCCGGCCTCGGCGCCGCCGGCCAGCAGCCTGCGCATGAACGACCGTTCGATAATCTCGGCCAGCGTGTCGGTCTCTTCCTCGGGAAAGAAGTCATCGGGACGCGGAGCGCGCAGCACCGTCTTGGCGCGCTTGTTCCAGGCGATCAGTCCGGTCTCTTCCATGCGCGCCAGGATGCTGCGCACCGTCGTACGGCTGACGCCGAGCACCGCGCCCAACTCCGGTTCCGACGGCAGGCTGCGCGTTTCGTCGAGCAGCCTGAGGCAGCGGTTATAGGCGTCCTTATAGACGTTGTTGCTCTTCGACATCCCCTGATCCATTCATGCCCGTGCTTGCGGCGGCCGGCTTGAAGCGCAATATGTGTTCCAATGATCCTGAAAAGCAGGAATCTCTTTCTCCGGGTCCGGTTCATTGTTCCGGCACCACCACTTGCCTCAGGGCGAACTGCGGCGAAAAAACGATTGACGCAAAACTGTTTTTTCACGATAAAAGACATTAACTCTTAACAGGCGCGTGTCAATCCGCGCATCCCAGGATCACCCAGGAAACGCCCGTGAACGTGTCGAACACCATTCTTCTGTCCCCCGCCGACAATGTCGCCGTTGCCAATGGCCGTATCGAGATCGGCACCACGCTGCCGGGCGGCGCGCTCGCTGCCGCCGTCATCGAGCCTGGCCACAAGGTGGCGATCAAGCCGATCGCCGCGGGTGAAGCAGTCGTCAAATACGCCCAGGCGATCGGCCGCGCCACACAGGACATCGCACCGGGCGAGCATGTCCATTCGCACAATCTGGTCTTCGAGGCCGGCCGCCTGCCGGTGGTGCCGCCGAGCGAGGCCGAGCATGCGACGGAGGCCGACCGCGCCCGCACCTTCATGGGCTATCGCCGCGCCGATGGCCGCGCCGGCACCCGCAACTTCATCGGCATCATCGCCAGCGTCAATTGCTCGGCCACCGTCTGCCATTCGATCGCCGACACCGCCAACAGGACCTTGCTGCCGAAATATCCCGGCATTGATGGCTTCGTGCCGATCGTCCATGGCCAGGGTTGCGGCATGAGCGCCACCGGCGACGGCATGATGGTGCTGCATCGGACCTTGGCCGGCTATGCCCGCCACCCGAACTTCGGCGGCGTGCTGATGGTCGGCCTCGGCTGCGAGGTCAACCAGCTCACGCTTTACGGCCAAAAGGGTGCCGCCGCCGGCAAGCGCCACTTCAACATCCAGGATGCCGGCGGGTCGCGCAAATCGGTGGAAAAGGCGATGGGCGTGCTGGCCGAGATCGCCGAGGAAGTCGGCCAGTTGAAACGCGAACCGATTCCGGTCAGCGAGATCGTCGTCGGCCTGCAATGCGGCGGCTCCGACGGCATGTCGGGCATCACGGCCAACCCGGCTCTGGGCGCGGCGGTCGACATCCTGGCCGGCGTCGGCGGCATCGGCATCCTTTCCGAGACGACGGAAATCTACGGCGCCGAACACCTGCTCGCCTACCGCGCCGCAAGCCCCGAGATCGCCAAGAAACTCGATGGCTACGTGAAATGGTGGGAAGATCACGTCGCCAAGCATGGCGCCTCGATCGACAACAACCCCTCGCCCGGCAATAAGCGCGGCGGCCTCACCACGATCCTGGAAAAGTCGCTCGGCGCGGTCGCCAAGGGCGGCCAGACGCCGCTCAACGGCGTGTTCGGCTATGCAGAGAAGGTCACCGGCAAGGGGCTGGTGTTCATGGACACGCCCGGCTACGACCCGGTCTCGGCCACCGGACAGGTCGCGGGCGGCGCCAATGTCATCGTCTTCACCACCGGCCGCGGTTCCTGCTTCGGCTGCCGGCCGACACCCTCGATCAAAGTCGCCACCAACTCGACCATGTACAACCAGATGGAAGAGGACATGGACGTCAATTGCGGCGTCATCGCCTCCGGCGAAAAGACCATTGCCGGCATGGGCCGCGAGATCTTCGAACTGATCGTCGAGACGGCTTCGGGCCGCAAGACCAAAAGCGAGGATTTCGGCTACGGCGACAACGAGTTCGTGCCCTGGCATCTCGGCGCAACGCTCTAATTCGACTGATATCTGGTAGACTGCCCGGCCGCACAAGTGGCCGGGAATAGGGAGGTTGTGGATGAAAAAACGCCGTATCGGCCAGACAGCGCTGGAGGTGACCGAAGTCAGTTTCGGCGGCGCCGCGATCGGCGGTCTATACCGGGCCTGTTCGCGTGAGGCGGCTATGGAAACATTGCAGGGCGCGTGGGAAGCCGGCTTGCGTTATTTCGATACCGCGCCCTTCTACGGTTTCGGCCTGTCGGAGCGTCGCTTCGGCGACTTTCTACGCTACAAGCCGCGTGATTCCTACGTGCTGTCGACCAAGGTCGGCCGCCTGTTCCGCCCGGTGCCCGAAGACCAGGTTCCCGACCACTCCTATGTCGATCCGCTGCCCTTCGCGCTGGACTACGACTATTCCTATGACGGTATCATGCGGTCGGTCGACTTCAGCTATGCGCGCCTTGGGCTAAACAGGATAGACATTCTGTATGTGCACGACATCGGCGTCTACACGCACGGAGTCGAGAAGACCAAACTGCACTTTCGCCAGCTGATGGACGGCGGGCTCAAGGCGCTCGAAGAGCTGAAGCGGGCCGGCACGATTTCGGCCTATGGGCTCGGCGTCAACGAAGTCCAGATCTGCCTCGAAGTCATGCGCCGGGCGCCGCTCGACTGCACCCTGCTCGCCAGCCGTTATTCCTTGCTCGACCGCAGCGCGGAAGCCGAACTGCTGCCGCTGTGCCGCGCGCAACAGACCTCGCTGGTGATCGGTGGTGTTTTCAACTCGGGCATATTGGCGACCGGGCCGGTGCAAGGCGCGCATTTCGACTACGTACCCGCCAGCCACGATGTGCTCGGTCGTGTCGACGCCATGGAGAAGATCGCCGGTGAAGGCGGTTATCCGCTGGCGGCGGCCGCGTTCCAGTTTCCTTTGCACGAGCCAACAGTCGCCACCGTGCTGACCGGCACCGCAAAATTGGCGAACCTGACGCGCAACCTCGAATTGCTCGATATCGACGTGCCGGAGACAGAATATGCCAAGTATCGTCCCTACACCGTGGTGCAGGAACTGCCTTGAAGCCCGCACTTTCGCGATGTCCACAGGGTCGCGGGCGGCTTCACAATATCGCGATCTGGAAGAATGAACATTCCATATTGACTGGAGTATGGAATTAATATTCCATACTCCCTCAGAACGGAAACGGGAGCGCCCGACCAAGACTGGAGAGAGCCGACGCCGGTAGGAGTCGTTGTCAGGCCTTTGGGAGAGTTGGCCGGAAACACCGCTTGCATCGGCTGGATCGATGGACTATCAAAACAGTGCAACTGTTTTTTATTGATAAAGTTCTGTTTGGGCCACGCCTATCCGAACCGGGCTTCCGTAACGTTTCACCAGGCGACTTAGGGAGGATCCTATGAAATTCGTGACCAGCATTCTCAACCGCCGCGCCGTCATGGCCCTGGCGGCAGCCTCGATGCTCACCGGCGTCATGCATACCGCACCGGTTTCGGCGGCGGACGTGACCATTCCGATCATCGTCAAGGATACCACGTCCTTCTACTGGCAGATCGTCCTGGCCGGCGCCCGCAAGGCCGGCAAGGATCTCGGCGTCAATGTGCCGGAACTCGGCGCCCAGGCTGAGACCGACGTCAACGGCCAGATCTCGATCCTCGAGAACGCCGTCGCCGGCAACCCGGCCGCCGTCGTCATCGCGCCGACCGAAGCCAAGGCGCTCGGCAAGCCGATCGACGAGGCCGCGGCCAAGGTCAAGGTCATCGGCATCGACTCGGGCGCCGACTCCAAGGCCTTCACCTCGTTCCTGACCACCGACAACGTCCAGGGCGGCCGCGTCGCCGCTGACGGTCTCGCCGCCGCGATCGGCGCCGCCAACGGCGGCAAGGTCGAAGGCAAGGTTGCGCTTATCACGGCGCTCCCTGGCGCTGGCTCGCTCGAACAGCGCGCGCAAGGCTTCAAGGAACAGCTCAAGGCCAAATATCCCGGCCTCGAACTGATCGCCGACAAATACGCCGACGGCCAGGCCACCACCGGCCTCAACATCGCGACCGACCTGATCACCGCCAATCCGGACCTGAAGGGCATCTTCGCGTCAAACCTGATCATGGCGCAAGGCGTCGGCCAGGCGATCGCCGAGAACAAACTTGCCGGCAAGGTCGGACTGATCGGCTTCGACAGCGACGAGAAGCTGATCAAGTTCCTCAATGACGGCGTCATTTCGGGCCTCGTCGTCCAGGATCCGTATCGGATGGGCTATGACGGCATCAAGACGGCGCTCGCCGCTTCGAAGGGCGAGAAGGTGGAGGCAAATGTCGACACCGGTGCCAATCTCGTGACCAAGGACAACATGAAGGATCCCAAGATCGACGCGCTGCTCAATCCGAAGCTCTGAGCAGCCAGTGTTCAAAAATCGTTTCCGGGGCGTCGCGCCCCGGAAACATCCGCCGCCACGAGCGGCTTGGCAATCGGCCGGCTTCGGC
This sequence comes from Mesorhizobium sp. B2-3-11, assembly GCF_006442215.1. NCBI lineage: Bacteria > Pseudomonadati > Pseudomonadota > Alphaproteobacteria > Hyphomicrobiales > Phyllobacteriaceae > Mesorhizobium > Mesorhizobium sp. B2-3-11. Next base: position 177,203 of record NZ_VFVS01000002.1, read on the forward strand.
TAGGCTGTTTGAAAAGACGATCACAGCCTCGCCAGGTGCCAGCCGCGGGGCCAATCTGGGAGGATCGCCATGACGCCGACGGCGCACGAACTGCATCCGGCTCCCGCGCTGGAGCCCGGCAGGACCATCCTCGAATTGCGTGGGCTGGAAAAGCGTTATCCCGGCACTCATGCCTTGAAGCCGGTGGACCTTGCCTTCAAGGCAAGCGAGATCCACGCCATCGTCGGCGAGAACGGCGCCGGCAAATCCACGCTCATCAAGCTTTTGACCGGCGTCATGCCGCGCACCTCCGGAGAAGTGATCTGGGAGGGTCAACCGGCTGCACTGGCGACCCCGCATGAGGCGATGGCGCTCGGCATCAACGCCGTCCACCAGGAAGTCGTGCTCTGCCGTCACCTCACGGTCGCCGCCAACATGTTCCTCGGCGAGGAGAATTCGCGCTTCGGCATCCTGCAGCAGCGCGCCATGGTCAAGGAAGCGCAGAAGATCATCGATGATCTCGGCTTCGACTTGCCGGCGCATGTCACATTGGGCGATCTGACCATCGGCCAGCAGCAGTTGATCGCCGCCGCCCGCGCCACCGTGCGTGGCACCAAATTCCTGATCTTCGACGAGCCGACCGCCTACCTGACCCGCAAGGAGGCCGACCAGCTCTTCACCTTGATCCGCCGCCTGAAGACCGAGGGCGTGACGATCATCTATATCAGCCACCGCATGGAGGAAGTGTTCGAGCTCGCCGATCGTGTTTCGGTGCTGCGCGACGGCACGCTGGTCGGCACCAGGAACATCAGCGAGACCAACGATGCAGAACTCGTCAAGCTGATGATCAACCGCTCGATCGAACAAATCTACCACAAGGAGCATTTCACTCCCGGTGCGGCGATCATCGAGGCCAGGAACCTCTCGGGCAAGGGCTTCGAAAACGTGTCGATGACGGTCCGTGCCGGCGAGATCGTCGGGCTCTACGGCCTGATCGGCGCCGGGCGCAGCGAATTCGTCACCACGCTCTACGGCCGGCACAAGAAGTCGGCCGGCCAGGTCCTGTGGCAAGGCAAGGATGTCCAAATCAACTCCGAGCATGACGCGATCAAGCTCGGCATGGCGCTGGCGCCGGAAAGCCGCCGCGACCAGGGTCTCTGCCTCAATTTGCCGGTTGGCCTCAACCTCAACCTGCCGATCTACAAGCGCATCTCCAGCAATTTGTTGATCTCGAACGCGAAAGAGAAGGCCGAGGCCGACCGCCAGATTGCTGGCCTCAGGATCAAGACTCCGACGCGCCATGCGTTGGCTTCCAGCCTGTCCGGCGGCAACCAGCAGAAGATCGTTATCGGCAAATGGCTGGCGCACGGCGCCAAGCTGTTCATCTTCGACGAGCCGACGGTTGGCGTCGATGTCGGCACCAAGGCCGAAATCTACCGCCTGTTCAGCGCGCTGTTGTCGAAGGGCGCCGGCATCATCCTGATCTCGTCCTATTTGCCGGAGGTCTATGAACTGGCCGACACGCTGCACGTGTTCCGCCGCGGCAAGCTGGTGGCCACGCACGGGTTCCACACCGCCGATCACGAGGACATTCTCACACAGGCGCTCGCCGAGAAACAAGAAAAGCTGGGAGGAAAGACATGAGCACCGAGGCGATTCCTGCCGAAAAACCGAAGCGCAATTACAACGCCCTGTTCGGACTGACGCTGCTGGCGCTGCTGGTGCTGCTGTGGGTCATCCTGTCGTTGTCCACATCGAGCTTCGCGTCGGCCAACAACATCTCGAACCTGCTGCGTCAGGGTTCGATGATCGCCATTTTGGCTGTCGGCCAGACCTTCGTCATCATCACCGGCGGCATCGATCTGTCCGTCGGCGCGGTGGTCGGCTTCGCAACCGTCATCGCCGCGATGCTGATCAATGCCGGCGTCCCAGTCTTCCTCGCCATCCTGCTCACCTTGCTGGTCGGCGTCGCCATCGGCCTCTTCCATGGTTTTGGCATCGTCAAGATGGGCCTGCCGCCCTTCATCATCACGCTGGCGACCCTGACGTCGCTGCGCGGCATTGGCCTCTTGATGACCAACGGCAATTCGATTTCGATCAACAATGATGCTTTCCAGGAATTCTCGCGCAACTCCTTCCTCGGCGTTCCCAATCTGTTCTGGATGGTCCTGCTGGTCGGCATACCCGCCTATGTCTTCCTGCATCACAGCCGCTGGGGCCGGTACCTGTTCTCGGTCGGGTCGAACGCCGAGGCCTCGCGCCTGTCCGGCGTCAACGTCCAGCGCACCATCTTCATGGCCTACACGCTGTCGGGTCTCTGCGCGGCCTTCGTCGGCGTGCTCTTGGCTTCGCGCATCGGCATCGGCAATCCGACGCAGGCCGAAGGCTGGGAATTACAGGCGATCGCCTCGTCGGTGATCGGCGGCACCTCCCTGTTCGGCGCGGTCGGCTCGGTGCACGGGCCGCTGCTCGGCGCCTTCATTCTCGCCACCATCAACAACGGCGCCAACCTGCTCAACGTCAACGCCTTCTGGCAGCGTGTCATCACCGGCGTGCTGATCATCGTCATTGTCTATTTCGACGGCCTGCGCCGCCGCGGCGGCAAGTAGTCAACGAGCCGAAAAACGATCTCCGGCCCGGTATCAAAACGGGCCGGCGTTTTCGTAAACCCAAAATGGACTGAAACATGAAAGCCGTCGTCTGCCGCTCGCCCGGCGAACTCATTCTGGAAGACCGTCCGGCTCCCGGCTCGCCGCCTCCCGGCTGGGCGCTGGTGGCGGTCAGCCATGTCGGCATCTGCGGCACCGACTACCATATCTTCGAGGGCAAGCACCCGTTCCTCGCCTACCCCCGCATCATGGGCCATGAGGTGTCTGGCACCGTCGTCGAAGTCGGCGAAGGAGTCGGGCTTGCGGTCGGCGAACCGGTCATCATCAACCCGTATCTCTCCTGCGGCAAATGCATCGCCTGCCGGCATGGCAAACCAAATTGCTGTGTCAGGATCGAAGTGCTCGGCGTGCATCGCGACGGCGCCATGTGCGAACAGATCCTGGTGCCGGCTGAGAATCTCTATCCCACAAATGGTCTGTCGCTCGCCGACGCCGCCGCCGTCGAATTCCTGGCCATCGGCGCGCATGCCGTGCGCCGCGCGCGTTCCGAGCCCGGTGCACGCACGCTGGTCATCGGCGCCGGCCCGATCGGGCTTGGCACCGCCATCTTCGCACGCATTGCCGGGCTCGAGGTGACACTTCTCGACATGAGCTCCGAAAGACTGGTCTTCGCGGCGAGTGAGCTCGGCTTTTCGATTCTCGACGGCTCGCAAACACCCGTGTCCGATCTGGTGCGTGATGCGACCGGCGGCGAAGGCTTCGACGTGGTCTTCGACGCCACCGGCAACACGCGATCGGTGCAATCGGCCTTCGTCCATGTCGCGCATGGCGGAGCGCTGGTGCTGGTCAGTGTCGTCAAGGACGACATCGTCTTTTCCGATCCTGAATTCCACAAGCGCGAAATGACATTGGTCGGCAGCCGCAATGCGTTGCGCGCCGACTTCGATCATGTCGCCGCCTCGATCCGCAATGGTGCTGTGCCGCTGGCCAAGCTCGTCACCCACCGCACCACGCTGGCCGATACGCCAGGGGATCTCGCACGCTGGGCACACGAGAAGTCGGGCCTGATAAAGGCCGTGATCGAGATCGGATAGCCGGGGCGTTATAGCGCCGAGAGCTTCAGCTCCACTCGCTCGGCCGGAAAACGCGATTCGGAAAACTGGATTGGCTGGCCGTCGGGCGTGACGTTGACCGCCACTGTCACCAGCACGATGGCGCCCGGCTGCAGATCGAGATCGGCGAGATCGGCGGCGTCCGCATGGCGCGCCGACAGCGAGGTCGATTGCCTGAGATAGTCGTCGATACCGAAACGAGCGAGCGACGCGGTGATCGAACCGGTTTGCGCCATCGCCTTGTCGATGCCGGCAAAGCGCTTCGCCTCGAACCATGCGGCAGCGCGCGACACCGGCCGTCCGTCGGCCTCGCCGCGCGTTTCCAGCCGGATTACCTCGGCACCCCGGGCAAGGCCAAGCCCCTCGGCAACGCGCTGGCTGGCAGGCTCGACCGAGAAAGCAAGCAGCACGATGTGCCGTTCCGAGGTCTGCCCCTGCAGCCCCGCAGAGAAGCGCGTGCGCGCGCCGATCGGATAGGACAGCCGCTTGCGCGACAAGACGAACGTGCCGCGCCCCTGTTCGGCCCGCAATACGCCCTCCTGTACGAGGGCCGATATGGCGCTACGCACGGTGTGACGATTGACGCCGTAGCGCTCCGCCAGCGCGACCTCGGGCGGCAGTGCGGCATTTTCGGCGAAATCGCCAATGGCAATCGCTTGCAAGATCCTGTCGGCGATCTGGCGCCAAAGTGAGACGCCGCTGCGCCGCTCGATGGTATCGGCCGCTTGCCCGGTCATGTTTTTGCCTCCCGGCCTGTCACGCACCCGTCATGGACTCGCGCTAGGTAATATGTATAATTTGTATAGTTGTCTATATCAATAGACAAATTTAGAGGAAAGTTGGCGATGCGAGGACAGGAAGCCCGCGACCAGGCCGAGCGCAAGGCCGCCATGGCCACCTTGGCGCAATCGAGCGGCGACGACATCGTGCGGCTCTGGAACGAGTCCGGCCTGCCTTCGCAAGCCGAGCTTCTGCGCGGTCCCGAGACGGGCCTGGTCACGCTGCGTGGCCGCATCGGCGGCGGAGGCGCGCCCTTCAATGTCGGCGAGGCGACCGTCACTCGTGCCACTGTCCGGCTGCCATCCGGGCAGGTCGGCCATTGCTACACGCTTGGCCGCGACAAGCAGAAGGCGAAGCTGGCAGCCATCGCCGACGCGCTCTGGCAGGACCCTGCCCGCCGCACCGAGGTCGAGACCAGGCTCATTGCGCCCTTGCGCTCGGCTCTGACCGCTGCCCACGAAAAACGCCGCGCCGAGACGGCGGCAACGAAGGTGGATTTCTTCACCATGGTTCGCGGAGAAGATTGATGGATATCGCTGCGCAATCGATCGAGGGCGGTTTCGCCGATCCGGTCTTCAACGCCCAGACGGTGTTCCGGGCCGTCATGGATGCCATGGCGCGGCCGGGCAGCTTTCAGCCCCTATCGGCACTGGCCCGCCCACCGGCTCCGCTCTCGGCCACATCGGGCGCCGTAGCACTGGCGCTGTGCGACAACGACACGCCGCTCTGGCTCGACCCGGCCCTCCATGCGTCCCCCGCGATCAGGTCCTGGCTTGGCTTCCACACCGGTGCGCCGCTGGCCAATACATCGGCCGATGCGCATTTCGCGTTTATTGCCACACCGGCCGAGATGATGGCGCTCGACGGTTTTTCGCAGGGCACGCAGGATTATCCCGACCGCTCGACGACGCTGATCCTGCAGGTCGGCGACCTCGCTTCAGGGTCCCCGCTGTTGCTCGAAGGCCCCGGCATCGAAACCAGCGCCGCGATCGCGCCGGCGCAGATGCCGCGTCACTTCGTCGAGCAGTGGAAGCAAAACAACAAGCGCTTTCCGCGCGGCGTCGACATCATCCTCGCCACATCGGACGGCATAGCCTGCCTGCCGCGCACGACGCGCATCAAGACGATGGAGGCTTGAAGATGTATGTCGCGGTAAAAGGCGGCGAAGCCGCAATTGCCAACGCTCACAGCCTGCTTGCCGACCGCCGGCGTGGCGACCGCTCGGTGCCGGCGCTGCGCCTCGACCAGATCGTCGAACAGCTGGCGCTCGGCGTCGACCGGGTGATGAGCGAAGGTTCGCTCTATGACCGTGAATTGGCGGCACTCGCTATCGTCCAGGCGCGGGGCGACATGATCGAGGCGATCTTCCTGGTGCGCGCCTACCGCACCACGCTGCCGCGCTTCGGCTATTCCAGACCGATCGACACCGGCACAATGCTGGTCGAGCGGCGTGTGTCGGCGACCTACAAGGACCTGCCCGGCGGCCAGTTGCTTGGTCCGACCTTCGACTACACGCACCGCCTGCTCGACCCTGAGCTCGCCGCCGGTGCCGATGTCGCCGAGCCCTTGCGGCGCGAGACGGAAGCCCAGGCGATGCCGCGTGTCTCGGCGATCCTTGCCCGCGAAGGCCTGATCGAGCCCGATGGCGACATGCCTGGGGATCATGTCCCCGGCGACATCACCCGCGAGCCGCTGGAATTCCCGATGGCGCGCGACATCCGCCTGCAGGCACTGTCGCGCGGCGACGAGGGTTTTCTGCTGGCCCTCGGCTATTCAACGCAGCGCGGCTATGCCCGCAACCATCCATTCGTCGGCGAGATCCGCATCGGCGAGGTCGAGCTGGAGCTCGACGTTCCCGAACTGCCCTTCGCGGTGCCGCTCGGCACGGTGCGCGTCACCGAATGCCAGATGGTCAACCAGTTCAAGGGCTCGGCCAAGGCGCCGCCGCAATTCACCCGTGGCTACGGTCTCGTCTTCGGCCAGAGCGAGCGCAAGGCGATGGCCATGGCGCTCTGCGACCGGGCGCTGCGCGCCTCCGAACTCGGTGAGGACGTCGTTGCCGCCGCGCAGGACGAGGAGTTCGTCATCTCGCACTCGGACAATGTCCAGGCCACCGGCTTCGTCGAGCACCTGAAGCTGCCGCACTATGTCGACTTCCAGGCCGAGCTCGACCTCGTGCGCCGCATGCGCGCCGAATATGAGGCCCGCGAAAATCCAGCAAAGGCGGGAGAAAAGAAGGAGGCTGCGGAATGACCGCGCAATCCACCGACATCGCCACCTACAACTTCGCCTATCTCGACGAGCAGACCAAGCGGATGATCCGCCGCGCGATCCTCAAGGGCATCGCCATCCCCGGCTACCAGGTGCCCTTCGCTTCGCGCGAAATGCCGATGCCTTATGGCTGGGGCACCGGCGGCGTGCAGGTTACCGCCTCGATCATCGGTCCCGACGACGTGCTGAAGGTCATCGACCAGGGTGCGGACGACACCACGAATGCCGTATCGATCCGCGCCTTCTTCAAGAAAGTAGCCAATGTCGCGGTGACCACCGATACCGCCACCGCCAGCATCATCCAGACCCGCCACCGCATTCCGGAGCATCCGCTCACCGCGGGCCAGGTGCTGGTCTACCAGGTGCCGATCCCCGAACCGCTGCGCTTCCTCGAGCCGCGCGAGACCGAAACGCGGAAAATGCATGCGCTGGAGGAATACGGCCTCATGCATGTGAAGCTCTATGAGGACATCGCCAAGCACGGCCGCATCGCCACCACCTATGCCTATCCGGTCAAGGTCGAGGGCCGCTATGTCATGGACCCATCGCCGACGCCGAAATTCGACAATCCCAAGATGCATCGCTCGCCGGCCCTGCAGCTGTTCGGCGCCGGCCGCGAAAAGCGCATCTACGCGGTGCCGCCCTTCACCGATGTGGTGAGCCTCGACTTCGAGGATCATCCGTTCGAGGTGCAGACTTTCGACCAGCCCTGCGCGCTGTGCGCGGCCGAAAATGTCTATCTCGACGAGGTCATCCTCGACGACCATGGCGGCCACATGTTCGTCTGCTCGGACACCGATTACTGCGAGAAGCGGCGTGAAGAGGGCCATCGCGGCCACCTTGCTCCCGAAACCCATCTTGCCCCAGAAAATTTGGAGCCGGCGCAATGACCGACGAACCGCTGCTGCGCGTCTCGGCGCTCTCCAAGTTCTACGGCTCGCGGGTCGGCTGCGACAACGTCACTTTCGACCTCTGGCCGGGCGAAGTCCTGGCTGTCGTCGGTGAATCCGGCTCCGGCAAGACGACGCTGCTCAACTGCCTGTCGACGCGGCTGCTGCCCTCCTCCGGCACCGCCAGCTACCGCATGCGCGACGGCCAGTTTCGCGAGCTCTACCGCATGAGCGAGGCCGAGCGCCGCTTCCTGATGCGCACCGACTGGGGCTTTGTCCACCAGAACCCGGCAGATGGCCTGCGCATGACGGTCTCGGCCGGCGCCAATGTCGGCGAGCGTCTGATGGCGGTCGGCGACCGTCACTACGGCAAGATCCGCGCCACGGCGGTCGACTGGCTGTCGCGCGTCGAGATCGAGGAAGACCGTATCGACGACGAACCCCGCGCCTTTTCCGGCGGCATGCGCCAGCGCCTGCAAATCGCCCGCAATCTCGTCACCGGGCCACGGCTGGTGTTCATGGATGAGCCGACCGGCGGCCTCGACGTTTCCGTGCAGGCGCGCCTGCTCGACCTGTTGCGCGGCCTGGTCACCGACCTTGGCCTTGCCGCGATCGTCGTCACCCACGACCTCGCCGTGGCGCGGCTTCTGTCACAGCGCATGATGGTGATGAAGGACGGCCGCGTCGTCGAAAGCGGCCTCACCGACCGCGTCCTCGACGACCCGCGCGCGCCGTACACGCAATTGCTCGTTTCCTCGATTTTGCAGGTGTGATGATGGCGCATGTACGCCCGCCGACGATTGACGATTGGAGAACCTTCTGATGCCGACGCCTCTCGTTGTCTCCGATGTCGCCAAAAGCTTCACCATGCATCTGCGCGACGGCATCAAATTGCCCGTCGTCGCGGGTGTTTCGTTCTCGATCAAGGCCGGAGAATGCACCGTGCTCGGCGGTCCGTCCGGTGCCGGCAAAAGCTCGATCCTGAAGATGCTCTACGGCAACTACGCCGTCGACGAAGGCCAGATCATCGTCACGCACGAGGATGGGTTGATCGATCTCGCCCATGCCAGCCCACGCACCGTGCTTGCCGTGCGCCGGCAAACGATCGGCTATGTCAGCCAATTCCTGCGCACCGTGCCGCGCGTCTCGGCTCTCGATGTCGTCGCCGAACCACTGGTTGAACGCGGCGAGGAGCGCGAGGCAGCCCGGGCCAAGGCACGCTCCTTGCTGGCCCAGCTCAACCTGCCGGAAAAACTCTGGATGCTGCCGCCGGCAACCTTCTCGGGCGGCGAGCAGCAGCGCGTCAACATCGCGCGCGGTTTCATCACCGAACATCCGATCCTGCTGCTCGACGAGCCGACCGCATCGCTCGACGCGACCAATCGCGACGTGGTGATCGAACTCATCGCCGCCAAGAAGGCGGCAGGCGTCGCCTTGCTCGGCATCTTCCATGACCACGAGGTGCGCGAGGCGGTGGCCGACCGCATCATCGACGTCACCGCCTTCGCTCCGGGAAAACTCGCCGCATGACCAGGAAATTGTCGGAAACGCCGCTGGTCCACCCGACAGCGGAGGTGCACAACTCGACGCTCGGCCGCTGGACCGAGATCGCCGACCGCAGCCGGGTCTCGGAAAGCGAACTCGGCGACTATTCCTACATGATGCAGGACTGCGCCGTCTGGTGCGCGACGATCGGCAAGTTCGCCAACATCGCGGCCAGCGTGCGCCTCAACGCCACCAACCACCCGACATGGCGGCCGACGCTGCACCATTTCACCTACCGTGCCTCCGACTATTGGGACGACGCCGAGCACGAGAGCGAATTCTTCGCTCAGCGCCGCGCCAAACGCGTCACCATCGGCCACGACACCTGGCTCGGCCACGGCTCGACCGTCCTGCCCGGCGTCACCGTTGGCGATGGTGCTGCGGTCGGCGCTGGCGCGGTCGTCTCGAAGGACGTCGCGCCCTACACCATCGTCGCCGGCGTGCCGGCCAAACCGATCCGCGAGCGCTTCGACCGCCGCACCGCCGAACGCTACCAGGCGCTTGCCTGGTGGACCTGGAACCATGCCAGACTGCGTGCCTCGCTCGACGACTTCCGCGAGCTGTCGGCCGAGGCATTCCTGGAGAAATACGAGGGATAGAGCAGTTCCAGAAAAAGTGGGAACCGGTTTTCCGTTCGCAATTGTTGCAGGCAAGGAGACATAGCCCTCACATCGACGTCATGAACGACTCTGTTTCATATCCTTGACACATCACCGGGGCAGGACGCGGGTGTTCCAAGGAGATCGCCATGCTCGACACCGTCAGACCCTCGCTCGCCGGATTCTTTGCCGGCTCCAATCCGACGCCGCCGGCGCATCTCGGCACGCGCTACGACGCGTCAGGCAACTTTCTCCTCGAGCCCGGCAACACCGTCGTCAGCCATCTGGTCAGCGGCTCGCCATCCGAAGCCGTGGTGCTCGCTGTGCGCGATCGGATGATGGCAATGCCAGACGCCGACCGCCTTGCCTTCACGCCTGTCTCCAGCCTGCACATGACGCTGTTCCAGGGTATCATCGAATATCGCCGCCGGTTGCCTTACTGGCCACGGGACGTGCCGCTCGACACCGGCATCGACGCCATGACCCGCCTCTATCTGGAGCGCCTGAAGGGTTTCCAGGGTGCCGGTCCATTCAACATCAAGGTCGTCGAGATCGTGCCTACCGGCCTCACCGTTGCCGGCGCGACCGCCGAGGATGTGCGCATCATGCGTGAATGGCGCGATGCGCTGGCCGTGCCATTCGGCTACCGGCACTCCGATCACGACAATTACGTCTTTCACATCACCTTCGCTTATCAGATCCAGCGTCTTGCCGACGACAGGGCCGCCGCATGGCAGACGCTGTTCGACGAATGCCTGGCGCTTTTCGCGCGGCAGGCGCCGGTGATCGAGATCAAGGCTCCAGCCTTCTGCGCATTCCGCGACATGGAGCATTTCGAGGAATTGCTGGTGCTCGGCTGATCGCCGGCAGGACGCCGGCCGTCATATCTGTGGAGCGTAACAAAACTGACATGCCGGTGACACGGCAGGTTCATGTGGCTGCGTTAGGCGAGTGCCTGACGATCAATATGGACCGGACTGGAACCAGCCCATGTCAGCAAGCTCTGCCACGCTCGAAATTCGCGGTGTCAGCCGACGATTTGGCAAGAACACCGCCGTCAGCGACGTCAACATCTCGATCCCGCAGGGGCAGATGGTCGGCGTCATCGGTCGTTCGGGTGCAGGCAAGTCGACGCTTCTTCGCATGATCAACCGTCTTGTCGACCCCAGCCAAGGGTCGATTTTTTTTGACGGCGCCGAGGTCTCCCGCCTTCGCGGGTCGCCGTTGCGGCGTTGGCAGCGCGACTGCGCCATGATCTTCCAGCAGTTCAACCTGGTGCCGCGCCTCGACGTGCTCACCAACGTGCTGCTTGGCAAATTGAACCACCGTTCGACCTTGTCCAACCTTTTCGGCATGTTCTCCCGTGCCGAATGCGCCGAGGCGGTCGCCGCGCTCGAGCGGCTCGACATCGCCCGTACGGCACTTCAACCCGCCGGCACCCTGTCGGGCGGTCAGCAGCAGCGCGTCGCGATTGCCCGCGCAATGATGCAGCAGCCCAGGGTGATCCTCGCCGACGAGCCGATCGCCTCGCTCGATCCGCTCAACGCCAAAGTGGTGATGGATTCGCTGCAGGACATCAATCTGCGCGAAGGCATCACCGTCGTCACCAACCTGCACACGCTCGATACCGCCCGCACCTATTGCAACCGCATCATCGGCATGGCCGCCGGCAAGGTCGTCTTCGACGGGCCGCCCGAAGAGCTCAACCGCGAAGCGGTGCGTCTAGTCTATGGCGCCGACAGCAATGGCGGTGAGATATCGGAGGTCATCACCTCCACCAGCGTTGCCTTCAAGCAGAAGATCGCCGCATCCGCCGGACCGCTCGAACCCGCATTCCCGGGATACTGAGCCCATTACGGGCATAGCGAGCAGCCTGGATCGTCCGTCCGCGTCAAGGGCACTTGTCAAGATCAAGAACGCTGCCGGCGCGGGGCCGGAACCTACAGGAGAGATAGCAAATGTTCAGGAAGATGGTTTTCGGTGCCGTTTCGGTGCTCGCCATGGCCACCAGCATGGCCCACGCCGCCGATATGAAGGAATTTCGCGTCGGCATTCTCGGCGGCGAAAACGAAACCGACCGGCTGCGTAACTACCAGTGCCTGGCCGACCACCTGAAGGCCGAGTTCGGCTTCGAGAAGGTTTCGCTGTTCCCCGCCGCCGACTATGACGGCGTTATCCAAGGCCTGCTCGGCGGCACGCTCGACTTCGCCGAACTCGGCGCTTCCGGCTACGCCAGCGTCTATCTGAAGGATCCGAAGGCGGTTACCCCGATCCTCACCACCAAGCAGACCGACGGCTCCACTGGCTACTATTCGATCGGGCTGGCGCTGAAGACGTCGGGGATCACCGACATCAAGTCGGCCAAGGGCAAGAAGCTCGGCTATGCCGATCCGGATTCGACCTCCGGCTACCTGATCCCGCTGACCCAGATTCCGAAGACCACCGGCGCCTCGAACGAAACCTACTTCGCTTCGACCCAGTTCAATGGCGGCCACGAAAACAACGTTCTGGCCGTGCGTGACGGCAAGGTAGACGTCGCGGTCGACGATTCCTCGGGCATCGGCGACTTCAAGAACGGCTACACCTCCGGCACCTTCCACAAGGAAGTCGCCAAGGGCGCCGTCGACCCCAACGACTTCGTCGAAGTCTGGCGCTCCGGCCTGATCCCGAACGGCCCGCTTGTCGTGCGCACCGCGATCGGCGACGACATGACCGCCAAGCTGGCCGCCTTCTTCACCGACCTGCCCAAGAAGGACAAGGCTTGCTTCGAAGGCGTCGAAGGCGGCGATTTCACCGGCTATGTTCCGGTGAAGCCGGACTTCTACAGCGTCATCGTCGAAGCCCGTAAGGCAGCCATCGGCGGCTAACGGCGAAATCGCAAAAGGGCGGTATCTCAGGTACCGCCCTTTTTGCATCTCCGATCATGACCCTTTCCGTGACAGCCCCCTCCGGCGCCACCCATCAGACGGCCGATGCCTGGCGACGCCAGACGTCGCTGCGCCGGCTCTATACAGTGCTCGGCGTCGGCCTGCTGCTCGCCGCCATGTTCGCCAGCATGTGGTTCGCCGACGAAGCCAACGCCGGGCATTTCTTCGACCGGCTGCCGCATATTCTGGATTTCCTGAGCTGGCTGGTCCCCAAGGACTGGAACGACGTCTGGCGGGCGCTATTCGATATCGCCTCGCCGCATGACACCGGCACACAGGAATTCAACTTCCCGCTCGGCCGCGTCCACGTCTGGGGCGGTTTCTACATCCCCGAATATTTCGAGCTGATGCTGACCACCGTGAACGTGGCGCTGGTCTCGACCTTCATCGGCTTTGTCTTCGCGGTGCCTTTTTCATTCATCGCGGCGCGCAACCTGACGCCCCATCCGGCACTGAGGCTGGTGGTCAAGCGCTTCATGGAATTGCTGCGCGCCTTTCCGGAGATCGTCATCGCCGGCCTCTTCGCGGCAATCGTCTCGACCGGTCCGATCGCCGCCATCATCGCCATCGGCCTGCATTCGATCGGCGCACTCGGCAAGCTGTTCTACGAGATCAACGAGAACATCGACATGCGTGCCGAGGAAGGCCTGACGGCGGTCGGCGCCAACTGGTTCGAACGGGTGCGCTTCGCCGACCTGCCTCAGGTGTTGCCCAATTTCGTTTCCTATACGCTGCTGCGGGTCGAGATCAACGTGCGGGCCTCGACCATCATCGGCGCCGTCGGCGGGGGTGGCATCGGCGAGGAACTGAAGCTCTCCATCTCGCGCGGCTTCGGCGCCAAGACGCTGGCGCTGGTGCTGCTGCTGTTCACCACCATCTTCATCATCGACCAGTTTTCCGCCTGGCTTCGTCGCAAGCTGGTCGGCGAACAAGCCTTTATGATGGGGGCGTAAATCATGGCGAACATGACCGCCGAGGAGATTCTGTCGATCGAGACGCGCCATCCACAGGTGTTCCGACGCCCGGCATACAAGCGCTTTGGTCCGCTGCTCCTGTTCGTCGGCACTCTCCTGTATCTGATCTATGCCTTGTGGTTCTTCAGCCTGCCGCAGGTGCTGCGGGAATCGCATTGGGAGCGCCTCCCGCTCTTCCTGACACAATGGATCAGCTACGATCTGCAACCGGAATTCCGTCTCGACCAGCCGGAGATCACGCCCAAATATCCGCGTTTCTCGGCGCTGGGCGACAATCCCAATCCGGATTGGGTGATCAAGAATGCCGACGGCACCTTCACCGTGCTGATCGACGGGCCGGCAAAATCCGTCACCTTCGACAAGACGCAGGCGACGATTGTCGCCAACGGCCAGACCGTGCCTGTTTCGCTGACCAGCGGCAAGCCGGTGGTCACGGGTGCGGTACCGGATTGGATCACCGCCCATGACGACGAGGTGGTGGCCAAGATGGGCTTCGCCGGCGAGGTGCGCGTCACGGTAGATCGCGTCAAGGTGCGCAAGCGCTTCCTCGGCTGGGCGAACTTCGTCTTCGACACGCGCTCGCCCTTCTTCGGCAAATCAGCGCGGGAAGTGATCTCGTTGATCATCTCGGGACCAGAGCTGAAACCAGGTACCACCAACCTCGCACTCGCCGGCGACAACATCTGGAACAACGCCCAGTGGCAACATGGCGATGTCTGGACGAAGCTCTTGCAGACCATCGTCATGGCGTTCCTGGGCACGCTGCTCGGTGGCATCGTCGCCTTCCCGCTGGCCTTCTTCGCGGCGCGCAACATCACGCCGAGCGGTGTGCTCAGCCAGGTGCTCAAACGCTTCTTCGACTTCATGCGCTCGGTCGACATGCTGATCTGGGCGCTTTTCTTCACCCGCGCCTTCGGCCCCGGCCCGCTGGCGGGAAGTGCCGCGATCTTCTTCACCGAGATCGGCACCCTCGGCAAAGTCTATTCGGAAGGCCTGGAGAACATCGACGACAAGCCGCGCGAAGGCGTACTCTCGACCGGCGCCAACGGTATCCTGGTGCAGCGCTACGGCGTGATGCCCGAAGTGATCCCGGTCTTCATCAGCCAGACGCTTTACCAGTGGGAATCCAACACCCGCGGCGCCACCATCATCGGCGCCGTCGGCGCCGGCGGCATCGGCCTGAAACTGTGGGAAGCGATGCGCACCAATTCCAACTGGGCCAACGTCTTCTACATGGTGCTGCTGACCCTGCTCGTCGTCTTCATTTTCGACAACATATCCAACTTCCTGCGCCGCCGGCTGAGCCGGACCATCCACGACTACAACAGGATCCAGGCCCAGCAGGGATAGCTTGTGATATAGAAACGGACTGGAGGCCGGCGGGACAGAGGGGGCGCGAAGGATCGTCGACGCAACGTGATCGGCTTCCTAAGCCGCCTTCTTCCACCCGTTCCTGATATGCTTGTACCCCTCCCGGTACACTGCTTCCGGCGTTTCGGAAAAATCGCGCCACACCTTGGTCGCAGCCGCCAATTCCTTCAGCGAGCGGCCGAACGCCTCGATGGTCAGCCAGTCGTCGTAGCCGCTCTTGCGGATCGCCGCGAAGGTTTCTTTCCACGGAATGTTGCCGCGCCCCGGCACGCCGCGATCGTTCTCCGATATGTGGATATGCACGACGTTCCTGCGGTGCTTCGTATAGGCGCCGATCGGGTCGGCCTCCTCGATATTGGCGTGGAAAGTGTCGTACATCGCCCTGATGTGCGGCCGGTCGATGGCGTCGATGTGCTCAGACAGGTCGGCCATCGTGTTGAGGAGATAGCATTCGAAGCGGTTCAGCGCCTCGAGCCCGATGGTGACGTTGCGCTTGCCGGCATGGTCGCCGATGGCGCGCTGCGAGGCGACCGAGCGCTTTTTCTCGGCGGCAGTCGGTCCGGACCCGGAAAAGGCGCCAAGGGTCGAATGCAGCGGTCCGCTCAGCGTGCTGGCGCCAAGCGCATCGGCGCAATCGATGGCCCATTTCATGTAATCGACACCAGCCTTGCGCGTTGCCGCATCGGCCGCGATCAGGTTCATCGCTGGATCGCCCATCGCCGAGACTGCGGTCCGCTCAAGCCCGATCCGGTCCAGCAGTTCTCCCAGTTTCCTGTAGTCGTCCGGCGTGCCGGCGAAGATCGGGATTTCGACGCCGTCAAAGCCGGTTGCCTTGATGTCGCGAAGCAATGGCTCGTGCTTCTTCGACACCGCCGTCGTCCACAAGAACATGCACATGCCGATTTTCATCGACGCCCTCCCCCATTTTCCGCTGGCCAGGCGCTTCTTACAGCTTCGTCCACGCCCCATTCTTCTTCGACGACTTCACACAGGCCTCGATGAAAGCCATGCCTTCGATGCCGTCCTGAATGGTCGGGAAGACGACATCCTTTGCCGGCTTGCCGCCCTTCTTGCGTGCCGCGCGGATGGCGCGTGCCGCCTCCTGGTAAATATTGGCGAAGCCTTCGAGATAGCCCTCGGGATGGCCTGACGGAACGCGGCTGACACGGCCCGCCACCGGCAGTGCGCCGGCGCCGTTGCGGGTGATCAATTGTTTCGGCTGGCCGAACGGCGTGTACCAGAGATAGTTGGGATCGGCCTGAACCCATTCCAGACCGCCCCTCGAACCGTAGATGCGCAGCTTCAGGCCGTTCTCATGACCAGGCGCCACCTGGCTTGCCCAGATCATGCCTTTTGCCTGATGCGTTTTTCCCGTCGGTTTGAAACGCAGCATGACATTGACATTGTCGTCGAGCAGCCTGCCCGGCACGAAGGCATCGAGATCGGCCGACAGGGTATCGAGCTCGAGCCCGGAGACGAAGCGGGCGAGGTTGTAGGCATGGGTGCCGATATCGCCGAGCGCGCCGCCGGCACCCGCCTGCTTGGGATCGCCCCGCCATGAGGCCTGCTTCTGGCCGGTGGCGGCGAGGTCCTCGGTCAGCCAGTCCTGCGGATATTCCGACTGCACGATGCGGATGTCGCCGAGCACGCCCTTGGCCACCATTTCGCGGGCCTGCCGCACCATCGGGTAGGCGGTATAATTGTGGGTGAGAACGAACACCTTGCCGGTCTTCTCGACTATCGCTGCGAGCTTCTTGGCTTCGGCCAGTGTCGTGGCCAGCGGCTTGTCGCAGATCACGTGGATGCCCGCCTCCAGGAAAGCCTTGGCTGCCGGCACATGCACGTTGTTGGGGGTGACGATGGCCACCGCCTCGATGCCATCCGGGCGCTTCGCCTCGGCCTTGGCCATTTCGGCGTAGGACGCATAGCTGCGTGAGGGATCGAGCCCGAGTTCGGCGGCCGAGGCTTTCGCACGCACCGGGTCGGACGACAGGGCGCCGGCGACCAGCACGAAATCATTGTCCATGCGTGCCGCGATGCGGTGCACGGCGCCGATGAAAGCGCCTTGCCCGCCGCCAACCATGCCGTAGCGGATCGGGCCGCCTCCCGTTTCCGACTTCGATGCAGCAACCATGTTTTTCTCCCTCGTGTGAGATTCCCCTCCGCCGAGGGGAAGTGAAAGCCGTGTCAAATTCCCATCATAGCGCGCAGCAACTTCTTGTCCGTGGTGCCGGCGGCGAAATCGTCGAATGCCTTCTCCGTCACCCGGATGATATGATGCTGGATGAAGGGTGCCCCTTCGGCCGCGCCGTCCTCCGGATGCTTCAGGCAGCATTCCCATTCCAGCACCGCCCAGGAATCGTAATCGTACTGCGTCAGCTTGGAGAAGATGCCGCCGAAATCGACCTGCCCGTCACCGAGCGAACGGAAACGGCCAGCGCGGTTCGTCCAGCTCTGGTAACCGGAGTACACGCCCTGCCGTCCGGTCGGATTGAACTCGGCGTCCTTGACGTGGAAGGCCTTGATCCGCTCGTGATAGATGTCGATGAATTCGAGATAGTCGAGCTGCTGCAGCAGGAAATGCGAAGGGTCGTAATTGATGTTGCAGCGCTTGTGGCCACCGACCGCTTCGAGGAACATCTCGAAGGTCGCCCCGTCGAACACGTCCTCTGAAGGATGAATTTCGTAGCCGACATCGACACCATTGTCCTCATAGACGTCGAGGATCGGCTTCCAGCGCTTGCCGAGTTCGCCGAAGGCTTCCTCGATCAGTCCGGCGGGCCGCTGCGGAAAGGGATAAAGGTATGGGAAAGCCAGCGAGCCGGTGAACGACACCGATGCATTCAGCCCGAGATTGCGCGACGCCTTGGCGCCGAACTTCATCTGTTCGACGGCCCATTTCTGCCGCGCCTGCGGGTTGTTGTGCACCGAAGCTGGCGCGAATCCATCCATCTGCGCGTCATAGGCCGGATGCACCGCCACCAATTGCCCCTGCAGATGCGTCGACAGTTCGGTGATCTCGACGCCGGCGTCAGTGCAGGTGCCCTTCACCTCGTCGCAATAGGCCTTGGAGGACGCCGCCTTCTCGAGGTCGAACAGGCGCGCGTCCCAGGTTGGGATCTGCACGCCCTTGTAGCCGAGACCGGCAGCCCATTTGGTGATCGACGCCAGCGAATTGAACGGTGCGGCATCGCCCGCGAACTGCGCCAGAAACAGCCCAGGGCCCTTCATTGTCGTCGGCATCGGCATCCTCCTCGTTTTGTCACGACCAAGCATAGCGCCTGATGAAAGCAGGGCCAGTCACTTTGGTCTTTTCGCGTCGGACGCTCGCCGACAATGCCATTCTGGTATGACCAAATAAGGCAGTTTGGTCAAGTCTCGGAATGCGCCGAAAAGGCGCTCCGGACGCGCAAAATAATGGCACATATCGCAATGTAATCAACAAACTAATCCATCCTGGAAGTTGCGGCACCACAGTTGTTGCCGTCTCGAGGAATTTGCTGTAGACCTAATTTCAGGCCCAATTGGTCGAACCAGTTTGCAGGAAAAGTCTGGGGATGCCTTGGGGAAGAACCCTTGCGTCGTCTTTCGGCGATGCATGTCGCAGGCAAACCATACGGACGAATCTGGAAAGGACAGGCCATGCATCTTTCGACGCACAACTGGATGCGCGCGGAACCGCTTGAGACGACGCTCAAGCGCATCAAGAAATTCGGCTATGAGTCGATCGAGATTTCCGGCGAGCCCGCGCAGTACAAGACCAAGGAGACACGGGCGCTGCTGAAGGAGCATGGCATCCGCTGCTGGGGCGCGGTCACCTTGATGCTGGGTGAACGTAACCTTGCCGCCAGGAACCAGGGCCAGCGTGAGCGCTCCGTGCAATACGTCAAGGACGTGCTGACGATGGTCAGCGAACTCGACGGCGAGATCATCACGCTGGTTCCGGCAACCGTCGGCAAGGTGGTGCCGGACGGCACCGAGGAGGAGGAGTGGAAGTGGGTCGTCGATGCGACCCGCGAATGTTTCACCCACGCCAAGAAGGTCGGCGTCAAGATCGCTATCGAACCGCTCAACCGCTTCGAAACCTATCTGTTCAATCGCGGCGCCCAGGCGCTGGCGCTGGCCGATGCGGTCAGCCCCGAATGCGGCGTCTGCCTTGACGCCTATCATATCCACATGGAGGAATTTAACGTTCATGACGCCATCCGGCAGGTCGGAAAGCGCCTGTTCGACTTCCATGTCGCCGACAACAATCGCTTCGCCGCCGGGCTCGGCCAGATCGACTGGCCAAGGATCGTCGCGACCTTGAAGGAAGTCGGTTATGACGGCGCGCTGACCAATGAGTTCGTCGCCCCGGTCGACCGCACGCCGGCAGCACCCTATCCCGAAATGATCGAGCGCCACCCGGTCGATATCTCGCCCGAGCAGCTGAAGTTCATACAGGATCACGGCTCCAGCGTGCTCACCGAGAAATTCTACACCGACCAAATGCGCATCACCGCCGAAACGCTGTTGCCGCTGATCAAGTAGTCGACGCCTGGAATTTGCCTTCCGCCCTACCGGCGGCGGGCAGGGGAACAAAATGCGCATCAAGACAGTCCAGGCCTGGTGGGTCCGCGTGCCGATCGAAGCCGCGAAGCAGCATCGTAGCGACTTCGGCCAGGTGACGACCTTCGACGCCGCCATTCTGCGCATCGAAACCGATGACGGGCTGGTCGGCTGGGGCGAAGGCAAGAACGCAGCTGGCAGCGCGGGCAGCTACGGCGCTCTCGTCCACATGCTGAACCACGAGGTCGGCCCGCAATTGATCGGCCGCGATCCGGCCGATATCGGCATCATCTGGGAGATGCTCTACAACGGCGTACGCCATGAGAGCGCCGCCCATGCCGGCCACGCCATGCCGCAACTGGCGCGGCGCGGCATGAGCATCGCCGCTATCAGCGCCGTCGACATCGCGCTTTGGGACATCCTTGGCAAGTCGCTGGGCCAGCCGGTCTGGCGATTGCTCGGCGGCCGCAAGGCCGATCGCATGCAGGCCTATGCCTCCGGCGGCTGGGCCTCCGCCGATGCCATCGGCGAGCAATTGAGATCCTACGTCGCCAGGGGCGGCTTCAAGGCGCTGAAGATGCGGGTGGGCGCCATGGATGGCGCGGCACACATTTCCGCCGCCCGCGTGCGCGCTGCGCGCCAGGCGCTCGGCCCCGACGTCGAGCTGATGGTCGATGCCCACGGCACCTATACGGTGGCGGAGGCCAAGCGCTTCATCCATCTCGTCGGCGATCTCGATCTCGCCTGGTTCGAGGAGCCTGTGATCGCCGACGACAAGCCGGGCATGGCCGAAGTGCGCACCGCCGGCGCGGTTCCGATCGCCACCGGCGAGAGCGAGGCGACGCGCTATGCCTTCCGCGACCTCGCCATGCTCAAGGCCGCCGACATCTTCCAGCCGGACCCGGCCTTCTGCGGCGGCATCAGCGAGGCGATGAAGATCGGCACCATCGCCAGCGCCTTCAATTTGCGCTTCGCGCCGCATCTTTGGGCCGGTGCGCCATGCTTCTTCGCCGGACTGCATGTCTGCGCCGCCTCGCCTTCGAGTTTCACGGTCGAATATTCGCTCGGCGCCAACCCGATGATCCACGATCTGATCGAAGAGACTGTCGAAGCAAGGGACGGCATGATAGCGATCCCGGAAAAGCCCGGATTGGGATTCACCATTTCGGAGCGATTTCTGGAGGCGCACGCGCAACGCAATTGACGATGAAAGAAAAGAACCTTCTCGCGGAACTCGCCGCCTATCTGTTCTCCCATTCGGACAAGGAGAGCGGCCGCACGCCGTCGGAACGCGAGCTGGCGGAGCATTTCGGCGTCAGCCGTGGCCAGATCCGCGAAGCGCTCGCCATCCTCGAAGCCATGCGCATTGTCGAGCGCCGCGCCAAATCGGGCATCTACATCGACACCAAGCAGGCAAGCGTCGAGGCGCTGGCACTGTTTGCGCGCGCCGGCCTGCCGCTCGATCCCTTGCAGATTTATGAAACGGTCGAGTTACGCAAGATCCATGAGATCAAGGCTGCCGAGCTTGCCTGCTCGCGCGCCACCGAGGAGAATTTCGAGCGCCTGCGCGAAATCCTCAGGGCATCGGAAGACCGCATCGCCGCGGGCGAAGGCCTGGCCAAGGAGGATCGCGAATTTCATCTGGAGATCGTGCGCGCCACCAAGAACAGCGTCTTCCACAACATCTGTAGCGTCTACTATCTGATGGGCGAGCAGCGCCTGCCGATCTACTTCAACGATCCCGAACGTAGCGTGCGCTCGCATGCCGAGCACGTGCAGATCTACGAGGCGCTGCTGCGCCGCGATGGCAATCTCGCCCAGGCGCTGATGAGCGCCCACCTCCAAGGCGCGGAAAGCTATTGGAAGGGCCTGATCGAGGGCGGTATGGCGGCTGTGCCCGCGGGCGCGACACTCGAAAGGGCCTGACCGTGATCCAGGCCATGCCCAAGATCCTGTCGACCCATCCGCTGCATCCGCGCGCCACTGCCAGGCTCGCCGGCGCCGGTCAGCTCGTCATTGCCTCCGCGCTCGACGCCGCCACCTTGACCAGGGAGGCCAAGGACGCCGACATCGTCATCGTGCGGGCGCCACTGCCGCCGGCATTGTTCCAGGGAGCCTGGAAGCTGAGGGCCGCGATCCGCCATGGCGCCGGGCTCGACATGATCCCGATGGAAGCGGCCGCGGCAGCCGGCGTGCTCGTGGCCAACGTGCCGGCGGTCAATGCCCGCTCGGTCGCCGAACATGTCATGTTTACCGCGCTTGCACTGCTGCGGCAGTTCCGCAGGGTCGACCGCGACCTGCGTGCCAAGGGCTGGCTTGCCGGCCGCGAGCATGCCAATTCCAACATCGAACTCGCCGGCAAGACTCTCGGCATTGTCGGTCTCGGCGCCGTCGGGCGGGCCATCGGCCATATCGCCGCGCACGGCTTCGACCTGAAAGTGGTGGCAACGACGCGCAGCACGCAGCCGGCGCCGGAAAAAGTCGGCTTCCTGTCGATCGACGCGCTGGTCGAGCAGAGCGACATCATCGTGCTCTGCTGCCCGCTGACGCCGGAGACCCGCGGCCTGATCAGCCGCGAACGCATCGCCCGCGTGAAGCCCAACGCACTGCTGATCAACGTGTCGCGCGGGCCGGTCGTCGATGATGACGCGTTGATCGAGGCCTTGCGGGAGCGCCGCATCGGCGGCGCCGCGCTCGACGTTTTCTCGACGCAGCCGCTGCCGCCAAATCATCCCTATTTCGGCTTCGACAATGTCGTCATCACCCCGCATATGGCGGGGATCACCGAGGAATCGATGATGCGCATGGGCGTCGGCGCGGCCAGCGAAGTCTTGCTGGTGCTGGCCGGCAAGCTGCCGGTCAATCTGCGCAATCCGGAAGTGGTCGATCATTACCGGCGACGGTTTCCGGCGCAGATATAGCATCGCGGTTTCGCCCCAATTCTCCGCGACGTTGAGGCCATGCCCGGTCTTCGCCTTGCATCTCTGATTGCCGCAACTTCCTCCATCTGCACCTTGCCGGCACTCGCTGCGGCCGAGAGCAGCTATGTCTATTGCGACAACGGGACGCGCTGCTTCAAGGCGCCCTGTCCATCGAGCAGCGCGCTCGATCTCGTCACCGGCACGATCATCAAGGGTGTGTCGATCGACACCAGCGGATTGCCGCAGGCCGACAAAGCGATAACCGATCAGTCCGACGTGCTTTATAGCGGAAAGATCGTGGTCAGGGGCGCGATCGAGCAGCGCACGCAGACCATCACCGGCAAGGATTACAGCTTGCCCTGGCTGGTCGCGACCCACATCGTGCGCACCGCCAAGGACGGCGAACGCAAGCACTGTTCATCGCGCTGATCCGCCACTGCGGCTCACTGGCGATCAACCACCCAGCAGCCCCTCCACTGACGCGGCGATACTCAGCAGACGACTGTCATGGCCATTGCGCGCCACGAGCATCAGTCCGGCAGGCAGCTTCATGCCTGGCATCGGCAACGAGATTGCGCAGAGGTCGAATTGGTTGGCGACCTGCGTGTTGCGCAAAAGCAGTCCTTCGATACGATCACGCAGTTCGGCATCCTCGGCCAGGGAAGCGATGGTCGGCGCCGTCACCGGCACGGTTGGTAGGGCCAGCACATCGATCGACGCCAGCCGCTCATCCATCGCGGCGCTAAGCGCGGCACGGCGGCGGAGCGCCCTGATATAAACCGGCGTCGGCAGCAGTGCGGCGCGCGCCAGCGGCCTGCTGACATGCGGATCCACCGGCACCGGTGCGCCTGTCGCCAGCCAGTCGGCATGCACTTCCGCCCCTTCCATGGCAGCGATCGAGCCCCGCTTGGTGGCGGTCCTGAACTCCGCGATCATGTCGTCGATCACCAGATCGGCCATGCGCGCGCCGGCCTGTACGATCTTGCCGAGGCAATGCTCGAACGCCGCGGCAACTTCACCTTCCGTGTCGCCAAAAAGAACGCCGCGCTGCACGCCGACCCGAAGTCCCGCGAGCGATACGACCGCCAGTTCGGCCGGCACCTCGCCGGCCATCACCGCGTCCGTGGCGGCACATTGCGCAACGGTTCGGGCAAGCGGCCCGATCGAGTCCAGGGTGCCGGACAGCGGAAAGGCGCCGGACAGCGGCACCCGCCGCGCGGTCGGCTTGAAACCAACCACACCATTGAGCGCCGCCGGAATGCGGATCGAGCCGCCGGTATCGGAACCGATGGAGATATCGCTCGTCCCCTCGCCGACGGAAACGCCGGCGCCTGAGGACGAACCACCGGGAATACGGCTGGCATCGACGGCATTGCCCGGTGTGCCGTAGTGCATGTTGTCGCCGATCGCCGTGAAGGCGAATTCTGTCATGTTGGTCTTGCCGATAATGACGGCGCCGGCCTGGCGCAGCCTCCCGACGATGGTGGCATCGCGCATAGCGGGCGCGGCGGTCTTGCGCATCAGCGAACCGGCCGTGGTCGGCTCGCCGGCGACATCGAACAAATCCTTGATCGAGACAATGGTGCCGTCGAGCGGCCCGAGCGTCACGACCACTCTTTTGCGGGCATCGCTGGCGTCAGCGGCAGCGCGCGCCGCTTCGGCATAGAGCTTCGTGAAGACCTTCTCGTCGGCCGCGCGATAGGCAAGACGTGACAGGATGTTTTCGAGACGGTCGCGGATTGATTGCATGTCGATGTCGGACTCCGCCAGGATAGAAACGTCCTTAGGGCAACCAGCCGCTAAGCCTGCCGAAGGGATAACCCGGCCAGCGTGCCTTTGCACCTGCCAACGATAGGAAGATACTGATGCTGTACAAAGGCAGCTGCCATTGCGGCAAGGTTGCGTTCGAGGTGGAGGGCGAGCTTGAGGGCGTCGTGCGCTGCAATTGCTCGATCTGCGCCCGCAAGGGTGCGCTGCTATGGGCCGTGCCACGTGACAGGCTTACCCTCGTCGCCTGGGGCGATGACCTTGGCCGCTACACATTCGGCGAGGCGAGAATAGCGCACCGCTTCTGCCGAACCTGCGGCATCCATCCTTTTGCCGAGGACACCAGCGAAGGCGGCGAACGCAGCGCTTACGTCAACATCAATTGCGTCATCGGTCTCGACCCGTCCGCCTTGCCGATCTTCGACTTCGACGGGCGGGCAGTCTAAGCTTCCCAGTATCCCCCATCGCCCGCTATTCGTTCACCGCTGCCTCAAAATAACGGCGGCCCGAAAGCCGTAAGGGTTCTCGGGCCGTTGCCAGGGACGACCGTTGGGAGAGACTATTCGGCCTGCTTCGGACCGCGCAGGAATACCACGATGGCAGCCAGCAACGTCGCCGCGCCGCAATAGGCAAAGGCGCTGGCAACGCCGGCATGGTCGACCAGCAGACCGCCAAAGACGGCGCCCATCGCAATCGCCACCTGGAAGGTCGCTACCATCAGGCCGCCGGCGCTTTCAGCCTGGTCCGGCGCTGCCCGCACCAGCCAGCTCTGCAACCCGACCGGCACCGCGCCGAAGGCAAAGCCCCAGCCCGCGACGGCGGCGGCGGCGACCATGGGCGAAGTGCCAAGGATCAGCATCGAGGCGGCCGCCAATGCAATCAGCAGGGGCGCTAGGGCCACCGCGGCCTTGAGGTTGCGCTCGGCCAGGATGCCGCCGGCGATGTTGCCGAAGAAACCGCCTATGCCGTAGGCCAGCAGCACCAGGGAGATCGTCTCGATGTTGAGCACCGGCACCTTCTCAAGGAAGGGACGGACATAGGTGAAACCGGCAAAGTGCCCGGACGCGACAAGCAGCACCACCAGCAGGGCAACCCTGATCGACGGCCGCTCCAGCACCTCGAGCAAGGTGCGGAAGCTCGCGACCCCCATCGGCGGCAGCTTCGGAATGGTGGCCAATTGCACCAGCAGCGCCAGCGCCCCGACGATCGTCGCAATCATGAAGGCCGTGCGCCAGCCCCAGACGTCGCCGACATAGGCGCCGACCGGAGCTGCGGTAACGGTGGCAAGCGACACGCCGGTCAGGATGATCGACATGGCGCGCGGCATCAGCCGCATCGGCACCAGCCGCAACGCCATGGCCGCCGACATTGCCCAGAAGCCGCCAAGGGCCACGCCGAGCACGACACGGGCAAGCAGAAGCATGGACAGCGACGAGGCAAAGGTGGCGACAAGATTGGACAGGATGAGGAACATCGTCAACATCCACATCACCAGCCTGCGGTCCATGCGCCTTGTGATGATGGCCATGGTGGGGGCGGCGATGGCGCCGACGATGGCGGTTGCCGTCACCGCCTGCCCCTGCCACGCCTTCGCTTACGCCCAGATCGCGCGCCATCGGCGTCAAAAGGCTGGCGGGCAGGAATTCGGCGGTGACCAGACCGAAAACGCCAAGGGCGAGCGAGACCACGGCGCCCCATGCGGGCTCGGTTCGTTCATCGGATTCTGCGGGGTTCAGAAGTGCGGCGTCAATGGCGCCTGTCGCGGGGTCGGCCATGGTCAGTCTCCGATGTTTGCAGCGCCACATAGAAACGAACCGGCTCGGGCTACCGTTACACGCCTTGCCGCCATGACTTGGCTATGCGGCCGGTCTTCGGTTTGTTTGCAGCGCAGCATTTGGCTGCAGCGCAACATGGGAGTGACGGGTTGGAGTTTCCATGCTAGAAACACCAGAATGAATTACAATTCGTCCAAAATGACGCTGCCGACTTCTGGTGATCCGCTGACCGACATGCTGCTCGGATTACGGCTCGACGGCGTCGACTATGGCCGCTGCGTGTTGGGCGAGCCCTGGGCCGTTTCCTTTCCCGCACAGAAGGCAGCGCGGTTTCATTTCATCGGCCAGCAGGGTTGCTGGCTGTTCTCGCCGGCCAGGGAGTGGATCGAACTCTCCGTAGGCGACGCGCTTCTGATCCCGCGCGGCGACGCGCATGTCCTGGCCAGCGCGCCCGGCGTGCCTCCGGTGCCGATCGGCCGCTACACGATCGAACCGGTGTGCGAGAACATCTACGACGTCTCCAACGAGTGCGGTGGGCCCAAGACGTTGCTGTTTTGCGGCAGCATGCATTTCAATCTCGACGGCTCGCATCCGCTGCTCGACATGATGCCAAACCTGATGCAGGCGCATAAATTGATGGCGAACGCGCCGGGTATTCAGCATCTGCTCGACGCGATGGCCGGCGAGGTGACGATGGACCGGGTCGGCTCCGGCGGAATCCTTGCCCGCCTTGCCGATGTGCTCGCCGCCACGATCATCCGCTCCTGGGTGGAGAACGGCTGTGGCGATGCCACCGGCTGGATCGCCGCCGTCCGCAATCCCGACGTCGGCAAAGTGCTGGCAGCCATCCACCTGCAGCCGGATCGCGATTGGAGCGTCGAGGCGCTGGCGCGGATGATGGGAGCCTCGCGCTCCGCCTTTGCCCAGCGCTTCGCCACAGTGGTCGGAGAGACGCCGGCCAAATATGTGCTGCGCGTGCGCATGCACCGAGCCAGGCAATGGTTGGCCCGCGATGGCATGAGGGTATCGGTGGCGGCGGCGAAACTGGGTTATGATTCGGAAGCATCCTTCAGCCGCGCCTTCAAGCGGGTGATGGGCGTGGCGCCGAGCCATCTGCGCCACATTGGTGCCGGCGACGACCCGTCCTGACGTCAGGCAACGAAATCGCTCCAATCCTTCCCGGCTGGAGGAATTGCCAGGTCTTTTGGACACAGCGTCATTGCCGGCCGGCTTCCGGCGGATAATCTGGTCCGTGGAGGAAATCCCATGGCCAATCATTTCGCACTGCTGGCGCTTGGTGTCCTGTCGGTCATTCCCGGACGCGCCTTTGCCCTCGAGGATAGCTATCTGCCGGCAGGCAAGATCCCTTACGTCGCCGAGGCGCCGGACCAGCCGCAGCGCCTGGGACCACTGTGGGGCGAACGGGCCAAGGGGCCTGCCGGCACCTTGCTGAAAGTCCCGGGCAACTGGCGCGCTCCTGTTCACGCGCACACCGCCGACTATCGCGCCGTAGTCATCCAGGGTCTATGGGCGCACTGGCAGATGGAAGGCGGTGAGGCGACCAAGGTCGAACTGCCACCTGGTTCCTACTGGACGCAAAAGGCCAATGAGATGCATGACGACGCCTGCCTGTCGGAGACGGAATGCGTGATCCTGTTGATCAACGACACGCCATACGAAACCTACCTGCCAAAATAGCCGCGCTTATGACGCGTACCGCAGGCTGACCCCACTGCCCTTGTCGAACAGCACCACCTTGTCGGGGTTCCATGCAAAGCGCACCGGTTGCTCGATCGCGACGTCGGTCCTGGCCGGCACCGTGGCGCGCAGTGTCGTATCGCCGACCCGCAGCGTCAGGATCTTTTCCACGCCATGGTTCTCGACGTCGTGGACACGCGCCTCGACCGGTGCGCCGCTTTCCAGATAGACATCCTCCGGACGGATGCCGAAGACGAGCGGGCGACCGTCGGTCGCCCCACTCGCCCCAGCCCCCGCAAAGATTTTAGCCGCCCCCGCAAAAGGCAGTTCGAAATTCAACGGCGCCATCACCGCCCGGCCGTTCACCAGCCTGCCGTCGATCAGGTTCATCGGCGGCGAGCCGACGAAGCTCGCTACATAGGTGTCGCGCGGATTGTTGTAGATCTCGTGCGGCGTGCCGGTCTGGATGATGCGGCCGTGGTTGAGCACGCCGACTTTGTCGCCCATCGACATCGCCTCGATCTGGTCGTGGGTGACGAACAGGAAGGTGGCGCCGAGCTGTATCTGCAGGTTCTTCAACTCGGTGCGCAGCGCCTCGCGCAATTTGGCGTCGAGCGCCGACAGCGGCTCGTCCATCAGGAACACGCGCGGCTTGCGCACGATGGCGCGGCCGATGGAGACGCGCTGCATCTCGCCGCCGGATAGCCGGTCGGTCTTGCGGTCGAGCAGGTGCTCGATCCGCAGCGTGCGGGCGGCGCGGTCGACGCGGTCCTTGATCTCGGCGTCCGGCAGACGGCGGATCTTCGGCTTCAGCGGAAATTCGAGATTCTCGCGCACCGTGTAGCGCGGATAAAGCGAGTATTGCTGCAGCACCAGCGCCACGTCGCGCTCGGCCGCGCCCCAGTCGGCGACGTCGACCCCGTCAATGAAGACCTGCCCCTCGCTCGGCTTCTCCAGGCCGGCGATCAGACGCAGCGTCGTCGTCTTGCCGGCGCCCGTTTCGCCGAGCAGGACAAAGAATTCGCCATCGGCGATGTCGAGGTCGAGCCCGGTCAAGGCCGTGTGGTTGCCGAAAGTCTTGGAGATGTTCTTGAGCTGGATATGGGCCATCAGAGCCTCACCTCAAGCGACTTGCCGCTTGCCTTGTCGAAGAAATGCGCCTGCGTCGGATCGATCCTGGCAAAGACCTTTTCGCCGGGGCCTGAAATGTAGCCACTCTTGGTGCGGGCACGCAGCATCTTGGAGCCGACCTTGAGGTCGACGATGTCGAAGGAGCCGAGCGGTTCGACGATCTGCGTCTCGACGGCCATGAAGCCATCGGCCGCGTCACGGCGAATGAGCACCCCTTCGGGCCGAATGCCGAGCGCCAGGCTGCCACTGGCATGGCCATTGAGCTTCGACAGCAATGTGCGGGGAAACTCGAAGCCGGAAGCCGCTCCACCGACCGAGACCGAAACGGAAGACGCCGTCTCGGCGACCGCCGCGTCGGCGACGTTCATCACCGGGCTGCCGACGAACTGGGCCACGAACAGGTTGGCCGGACGCGAATAGACCTCGTCGGGCGTTCCCACCTGCTGCAGCACCCCCTCATGCATGATGACGATGCGGTCCGCCAGGCTCATCGCCTCGATCTGATCGTGCGTGACATAGATGGTGGTCGAGCCCTGCTTGATGTGCAGCCGCTTGATCTCGGCCCGCATCTCCTCGCGCAGCTTGGCATCAAGCGCACCGATCGGCTCATCCATCAGCATCGCCTTCGGCCGCCGCACCAGCGCCCGGCCGATGGCGACGCGCTGCATGTCGCCGCCTGAGAGCGCCGACGGTTTCTTGGCCAACAGGTCCAAGATTTGCAGCGTTTTGGCGACCGAACGTACTTCCTGGTCGATCTCGCTTTTGCTCTTGCGCGTGGCGCGGAGTGGAAAGGCGATGTTCTCGTAGACGCTCATATGCGGGTAGAGCGAAAACGACTGGAACACCATGGCGATATCGCGGTCGGCCGCCTTCAAATGCTGGACCGGTTTGCCATCGATGAGGATATCCCCCTCATCGATGGTTTCCAGCCCGGCGATGGCGCGCAACGTCGTCGTCTTGCCGCAGCCGGACTGGCCGAGCAGCACGATGAACTCATTGTCCGCGATCTTGAGGTTGAGGTCCTTGATGACCTGGACGGCACCGAAGAATTTCTGGACGCCGCGAAGCTCGATCTGGGTCAATGCTGTGCTCCCGGATTTCGCGCATCCGCGCCATGGCCGGTGCCGGCCTGTTCCTCGGGTGCGATCTTCGAGGTGATGTTGAAGCCGATCAGCCCGATCAGGATGATGGTCAGGCCATAGGCGTGCAGCAGCATGTTCCAGGGCTGGCAGAGGGCCACGATGCCGAGCACCATGAGTATTTGCGAACCCGGTTCCAGATATTTCTGATTGATGGCGCGAAAGCTCATTTGCGGATTGCTCCGAAGGACATGCCGCGCAAGAGATGATTGCGGAGCAGGAAGGTGAAGATGGCGACCGGCAGCAGGAACAGGAAGGTTCCGGCGGCGATCACCGTCCAGTCCGGCAGGCCGGAGCCGACCTGGCTGGGGATGAACGGCGGTGCGGTCTGGGCGCGGCGGTTGGTCATGATCAGGGCGAAGGCATATTCGTTCCACGCCGTGATGAAGCAGAAGACGGCGGTGGCGGCGATGCCGGTGGCGGCCTCCGGCAGCACGATCTTGAAGAAGGCTTCCATGCGGGTGTAACCATCGACCAGTGCCGCCTCCTCATATTCCTTCGGGATTTCATCCATGAAACCCTTCATCAGCCACACCGAGAAGGACAGGTTGAAGGCGGTGTAGAGGATGATCAGCCCGATGTGGGTATCGTTGAGGCCGACCGCGCGGTACATCAGGAACATCGGGATCGCCACCACCACGGGTGGCAACATGCGTGTCGACAGGATGAAGAAGAGCAGGTCCGCCTCTCCCTTCACCTTGAAGCGCGAGAACCCATAGGCGGTGAACGTGCCCATGCCGACCGCCAGCACCGTCGATGTGATGGCGATGATCAGCGAGTTCAGAAAGCGGCTCGGATAGCCGGACCACTGCACCTGGCCCTTGCCGTCGCGCACGATCTTTTCGCCACCGTCGAAGACGACGCGCTCCCACCATGGGGCGGCCGCGTACTCTTCCGGCGACGGCGGACTGCGCAATTGAGATCGCTTGGTGAACAGCTTCACAAAGGGCGATATCTCCGGCTGAAAGACGACGGTCGGCGGAATGGTCGTGGCAAGATTGCGCGGCTTGAACGCCGTTGATGCGATCCAGTAGATCGGCGCCAGGAAT
This sequence comes from Mesorhizobium sp. B2-3-11, assembly GCF_006442215.1. Taxonomy (NCBI): domain Bacteria; kingdom Pseudomonadati; phylum Pseudomonadota; class Alphaproteobacteria; order Hyphomicrobiales; family Phyllobacteriaceae; genus Mesorhizobium; species Mesorhizobium sp. B2-3-11. Next base: position 208,288 of record NZ_VFVS01000002.1, read on the forward strand.
ATTATCGTCACCAGCAGCACGGCGACGATGGCGACGCGGTTGAAGGTGATTTCGGAAGAAGTGCGGACGGCGGCCATCTCAGCGCTCCTTTACCTTGTTGAGGTATTTGACATAGATGTTGGTGATCGCCAGCACCATGATCAGCACGATGTAGGCCATCGCGCAGGAGCGCCCGGTCTGCCATTCCTGGAACGCCATCTTGTAGAGCCGGATCGAGATCAGCTCGGCCGTCGGCTGGCTGGTCAGGATGTAGGCAAGGTCGAAGGTCTTGAACGCTTCCATGGTGCGGAAAATGACCGCGATCATCAGGATCGGCGCGACCAGCGGCAGCGTGATACGGAAGAAGGTGTAGAACGGCCCGGCGCGGTCGATCGCGGCGGCTTCATAGAGATGCTTCGGCACCGCCGACAGGCCGGCCAACGACAGCAGCATGACGAAGGGTGACCACATCCAGATGTCGGTCAGCGCGACGGCGTAAAGCGCCATCTTGGGGTCGGCCAGCCACTCGAAATTGCCGAGCCCGAGCGCATAGTTGATGACCCCCCATGACGGGTCGTAAAGCAATTTCCAGAACAGCCCGACGACCGCCATCGACAGCATCATCGGCAGCAGCAGCAGTGTGGTGATAAGACCCTTGAGCGGAATATCCCGGTTGAGCAGCATCGCCACGCCGAAGCCGACGAGCAACTGTCCGACGACCGAGACAATCACGTATTTCGCCGTGATGGCGAAGTTCGACCAGACATAGGGGTCGTTGAGCAGGTCGCGATAGTTCTGCAGCCCGACGAAATTCGCCGGCGCGTTGGTCGACGCGCGGAAGTCGGTGAAGGAATAGCCGAGCGAGTAGATCAGCGGGAAAATGTTGAAGACGATCAGGAACAGAACCGTCGGGATGATGAAGAGATTGCGGATGGAAATATCGCTCAGGCCGCGCGCCGCGGCACGCGAGGATCTGTCGAGGGTGGTGATCATCGTGGTCGCCAAGACCCTGCTCCCGGTTCAAGAAAAAGAAACGGAGGAGGCGACACCGCCCCCTCCGCGGGACATGAATGATTATTGGCCGCGGCCGTATTTCTTGAAGGTCGCGTTCCAGTCTCCAGCCAAGGCGTCCAGCGTTTCCTTGGCGGTGCCACTGCCGCCGATTATGTAGGGATAGACGCGCTGGTTCAGCTGCTGCAGCAGTTCGGCATATTCCGGCACCGCCCAGAAGTCCTTCACCTTGAACATGGTCTCGTAGAAGGCCTTGTTGTAGGGCGTGGCGTTCTGGAACTCAGGCGACTTGAGCACTGCCTGGCTGCAGGTATAGCCGCCAAGGGCCGCCCACTTCTTCTGGGTCTCGTCCTTGATGAACCATTCGAGGAACTTCATCGCCTCTTCCTGCTTCTGCGAGTACGAGATGACGGAGATACCTTGCCCGCCGAGCGCGGCGAACTGGTCGCCATTGGGACCGGGAGGGTTGGCGAAGAAGCCGGTGTTCTTGGCATTCGGGTTCGACGCTTCGTTGATCAGCGACGGGAAGAACGCGAAGAAGTTCATGCTCATCGCGGCCAGGTTTTCCGTGATTGCCTGGTTGTCCTCGACGAAGAACGATTTGGCCCAACCCGGAGGCGTGAACTTGTAGAGTTCCTTATAGGCATCGAGCGCGGCCACCGCCTTGTCGGAGTTGATGTGACCATCGACCTTGTAGGTCGTGTAGTCGCCCAACTCACCGCCATAGGAGAACAGCGCGTTCTCGAAGCCCATCGCCATCGCGTCGTAGGAATTGTCGGTGTAGATGGCGATGCCGTATCTCTTCTGATCCGGCCGGTGGAAGAACTCGGCGATGTCGCGCAGCGCCTTGAAGTCCTTCGGCACGTCGAGGTCGTAGCCGTACTTGGCCTTGAAGGCTTCCTTCTCCTTCGGATCCTCGAACCAGTCCTTGCGATAGGACCAGCCGACGGCATCGCCCTCGAGCGGGATCGCCCAGTATTTGCCGCTGTTGCCGGGATACTCGGCATAGTATTTCACCGTCGCCGGTGCCATGACGTTGCCAAGATCATGCTTCTTGAAGAAGTCGGTCAGGTCGACATAGTGGCCGCCGGTGGAGCCGGCGCCGAGCCACTGCGAGTCGCCAACGACTAGGTCATAGGCGTCGCCATGAGCGTTGAACTCGGTGAAGGCCTTGGTCTGGAAGTCGGACCAGGGCGTAGTCTCCACCGTGATCTTGACACCGGTTTCCTTCTCGTACTCGTTGCCGAGTTCCTGCAGGTAATTGGCCGGATCCCACTCCGCCCAGAAGATGGTGAGCGACTTTTCCTGCGCGTAGACGGATGTTCCGCAGGCAAGCGTTAAGCCGATACCAGCAAGCACGCTGGTCACTAACTTGCGCATAATGATTTCCTCCCTTGTGCGCATTCTACCTTGTCTTGCGAGCCGGCGACGGAGCTGGCCCTGGTAGTTCCTCCGGTGATCGCGCTTTCCGAAATTCGGAGCCTCCTCGCTCTGTCCGGAAATGGGTCGCAGCCCTCACTTTCGATCCGCTTTTCTTTCCAAATCTGGTATTACCAATTATGAATGCCCGTCAAGCCCTTTCTTGCGCAACGATGCCTGCCAAAGCCGTCGAATTTCAGACTTATCCAACTGTTTTCTCTGTATTTTCCTACTCGTTGATATGCTTTGGCCTTGTGCGGACTTTTGCATGGCGGGTATTATGAGTGGTCGACGCGCTAATCTGGTAGAACCAGATTAGCGCTATTCCTATGTCGTCGCCAGCGTCATCCCAGGCGTATCGGTGGCCGACTCCGCGATCGCCGCGCGCACCAACGCACTCGCCGCCCATTGCGCGACCGACATCGTCCGGGGGCTGTCCAGCCCCCATATATCCTTGAGCACGATCAGCACCTCCACGCCGAAGATGAGCGACAGCGCCTGCGCCAGCCGCTTGAAGTCGCGCGGCGGCAAGCGGCCCTTGAGCGGCGCGAGCGCCTCTTTCAGCAATTCGACGCGATGGCCGCGCGTGAAGGCAGGCTCGCCGCCCAGCGTACCCGCCTGGCGTCGCGCCCATTGATCGAGCGACAGCTTCAACGCTGCCTTGAATGTCGCCTCGAAGGCCTCGATGCGCGGCATGGCCGTATCGAACAGTTCTGCGACCCGGCGCTCGGCGTCGGCGGCGGTGGATTTCCAGGTGAGGATCGGCCCGAGTCCCTCGTCGACGACCGCCTGCACCAAGGCTGCCTGGCTCGGGAAATAGCGATAGGCGGTGGCGCGGGAAACCTCGGCCGCCTCCGCCACCTCGCTGACCGAGGGCGTCGCCCCCGCCTGCATCAGCCTTGTCGCCGTCTCCAGCATCAGCCGTTTCGTACGCGCGCGGGGTCCGCGTTCGGCTCTCTCACCGGTGTCTTCGTTCGTTGCGGGTTGTTGACGTGAGACACTCATACCAATACGATACGCGCGTCTCAAAAAATTGCAATGGCAGCCCCTATCCTGGAGTGGCTATGTTGACGCTTTATGGCGCACAAAGCTTTCATCTGCTGAGCATCACCACCTTTGGGCCAGCCAGCACAGGGGGGCGCAGATGAAGCGCGTCTATGTGGTGGGCACGGCCGATACCAAGGGCGAGGAACTCGGCTTCCTCGCAGATGCGATCGCAGCCACGGGCGCCGTCGTTTGCCGTGTCGATATCGGCACGCGAGGCGCGACCGTGCCGGTCGACGTCTCGGCTGAGGAGGTCGCCGCCTGTCACCCCGATGGCCGCGGTGCGGTGCTCGGCATCAACGACCGCGGCAGATCGGTTGCGGCGATGGCTGGGGCATTCACGCGTTTTGTCCAGTCGTGCACCGACATATCAGGTGTGGTCGGCATTGGCGGTGGTGGCGGCACCTCGATCATCACCGCGGGCATGCGCGCGCTGCCGCTCGGCCTGCCCAAGATCATGGTCTCGACGCTCGCTTCGGGCGACACCGCTCCCTATGTGGACGTATCCGACATCATCATGATGCCATCGGTGACGGACATGGCTGGCCTCAACCAGCTGTCTCGTGTCGTCCTGCACAACGCCGCCCAGGCGATAGCGGGCATGGCAGGCAATCCGGCGACGGCAGCGGACGGCAAAGCATCGATCGGCCTTACCATGTTCGGCGTCACCACGCCTTGCGTGACCGCAATCGCCGATCAATTGCGCGACATCTACGACTGCATGGTCTTCCATGCCACCGGCACCGGCGGCCGCAGCATGGAGAAATTGGCCGACAGCGGCCTGCTGTCGGGTGTCATCGACATCACCACAACGGAGGTCTGCGACCTGCTGTTCAATGGCGTGCTGCCGGCGACGCAGGATCGTTTCGGTGCCATCGCCCGCACCGGCCTGCCCTATGTCGGTTCGGTGGGCGCGCTCGACATGGTCAACTTCTGGGCGCCTTCGACCATTCCGGAGCGCTATCGCGGCCGGCTGTTTTATGAGCACAACCCGAACGTCACCCTGATGCGCACGACCGCACAGGAATGCCGCGCGATCGGCGAATGGATTGGTACCAGGCTCGCCCATTGCGAAGGTCCAGTGCATTTCCTGATCCCGGAAAAAGGCGTTTCCGCACTCGATATCGAAGGCGGCGCCTTCTTCGATCCGGAAGCCGATGCCGTCCTGTTCGACGCCATCGAGCGCACCATCAGGCCGGCTGCGACGCGCCGCGTCACCCGCCTGCCGCTGCACATCAACGATCCCGAATTCGCCAGGGCCGCGGTCGCTGCCTTTCTCGATATCGCCAGACAGTGAGCCCCAGACATGCCAGCCATACCGCGCAAGGACATATTGAAGAAATTCCGGGGAATGATCGACAAGGGCGTGCCGATCGTCGGCGGCGGTGCCGGCACCGGCCTGTCGGCCAAGGCAGAGGAAGCCGGCGGCATCGACCTCATCATCATCTATAATTCCGGCCGCTACCGCATGGCCGGACGCGGCTCGGCCGCGGGCCTGCTCGCCTATGGCAATGCCAACGAGATCGTCAAGGAGATGGCCTATGAGGTCTTGCCGGTGGTCAGACGCACGCCCGTGCTGGCCGGCGTCAACGGCACCGATCCCTTCGTCATCATGCCGCTGCTGCTGGCGGAACTGAAGACGATGGGCTTTTCCGGCGTGCAGAATTTCCCGACCATCGGTCTCTTCGACGGCACCATGCGGCAGAGCTTCGAGGAGACCGGCATGGGCTTCGGCCTCGAGGTCGACATGATCGCCGAGGCGCACAAGCTCGATCTCTTGACCACGCCCTATGTCTTCACCCCCGAAGAAGCCCGCGCCATGGCCAAGGCCGGAGCCGACATCGTCGTTGCCCATATGGGTGTGACGACTGGCGGCTCGATCGGCGCCACCTCGGCCAAGTCGCTCGACGACTGCGTCGTTGCCATCGACGCCATTGCCGAGGCCGCGCGCTCGGTACGCAAGGACGTCATCCTGCTTTGCCATGGCGGCCCAATCTCAATGCCCGACGATGCGCGCTACATCCTCTCCCATGCCAAAGGCCTGCACGGCTTTTATGGCGCGAGCTCGATGGAACGGCTGCCCGCGGAAGCCGCGATCGCCAGGCAGACAGCGGATTTCAAGGCGCTCGGCGGCGAGAAGACCGCCAAGAAAAAGAAGGGATGATGAGAGATGGCCGACAAGAGCAAGGTGTTTGTCTACCCGAAGGACGTCAGCGCCTTCGGTTTCGACTGGGGGAAATTGTCCCTGACCGTTGCGCCCGAAGTGAATGGCGCGACCCGCTTTTCCGGCGGCGTCGTCGACCTGCCCTCGGGCAAGGGCCATACCCGCCATAACCATCCGGGCGCCGAGGAAATCATCTTCGTCATCTCGGGCCATGGCGAACAGATGGTCGAGGACGAGAAGGGCAATCCGGTGGTCGAGAATGTCGGCCCCGGCTGCACCATCTATGTGCCGGAAAGCCGATTCCACTCGACGCTCAACACTGGTGACGGGCCTATGCAGCTCTTCGTGGTTTATGCGCCGGCGGGACCGGAGCTTGGGTTGCGTGAATTGCCGGATTTCAGGCTGATCCCGGCGGGACAGTGATGATCTGCTCGGGGCGGCGCCGCCCCTCATTGTCCTGCCGGACATTTCTCCCCGTAAAGTGACGGTGAGAAGGACGCTACACCGATGCTTTCGTCAATTTTCAACGGTGCAGGACGAGCGCGGAGGTTGCGACAGCTCCCTTCTGCCAGCCCCTATACGGGAGAAGGTGGCGGCAGCCGGATGAGGGGCAGCGCACCTCAATCCAATCAGGCCGTACCACCCTTGTTCCAGCCCCTGCCCCGATCACCGAACATCACATAACCAGCATCCGTCACCGCCACCGTATCCTCCAGCTTGATGAAGCCGCGCGTCGGGTGAAGCATGGTGGTCTCCACCGACAGCACCATGTTTTTCTCCAGCGGCTTGGCGGCATAAATGCCTTCATAAGTCACCGGATGGTTGGTCATCAGGAACGGCGCCTCATGCGTGATCAGGCCCATGCCGTGGGCGAAGAAATCCGTGTAGGGCGCGACCTTGGATGTCTTCAGCACACCCTCGGCGTGAGCAATCATGTCGCCGCCCAGCACACCTGCCCTCACCTTCGAGAAGGCCGCCTGCTGCACGGCCTCGACCTCGGCCAGCAGATCTTCCAGCTCCGCGTCCGGTTCGCCCAGAATGCCCATCCTGCAGAGGTCGCCTATATAGCCGTGATAATTACCGCCGGAATCGATCGACAGCACCTCGCCGTTCTTCCACGCCTGGCTTGACGAAGCGCGGTTGTGGCTGGAGCCCAGCGTAAGCAGGCAGTATTCGAAATGCGCGCCGCGATTGGTCTCCTCGCGCCGGAGCTGCTCGATGATCTCGCTCTTTGTCGTGCCCTCGTGCGCCCAGGCGATGGTCGCCAGCATGGAATCCGTGATCAATTCGGAGGCGGTGCGCAGCTTTTCGAGCTCGGCGTCAGTCTTGATGGCGCGCATGCGCTCCAGCATGTCGGTCGCATCGATCAGCTGGGCGTCCGGCAGCGCCTTGCGGATCAGCGCATAGGCGTCCGATGGCAGGAAACCGGGTTCGATGCCGATGCGGGCACCGCCCTTGCCGATCTTCCTGACATGCTCGACCGCGAGATTGGCGGCATCGAGCGTGCCCCAGCAGGCGGCATGCAGCGTCGGCGTCCAGAACGGATGGTTCTGGTGCTCGCCGCCCTCCATGCGGTTGCCGATATAGGCCGCATGGTCCGGCCCGCCCTTCTCGTAGACGACGATTGGCAGGTAGCGGCTGTGGCCGATAGCATCCATGGCGGCGAAGAAGATGAACTTGTAGCCGCCCAACAGATACTGCGTGTTGTGCTTGGAGGTCGCAAGCAGCACGTCGATGCCGGCCTCCTCCATAAGCCGGTCGACCCTCGCCTGGTCGAACGGGATATTGCTGACGGCACTCTTGCCCGGCGCAATGTTCATCACTCTCTCCCTGAATTGCCCGGGATCGGTGCTGTTTCGCACTCGATCCGCCGGCTCGCGATCAAATCTGCACCATTTTTCTCACTGTGGTCTAGCCAGAATGTTTACGACGCAACGCCCGGACGGTCATCAAGCGTCATTTGTCCATATATCCGCAGATCTGGTCCTACCAGCCAGCCGAATTGAATGGACTTGTGCTAACTGGTCCAGCGGACGAAAATTTCAAAGCCAAGCAAGGATGCGCCAATTCCATCTCTGGCGAAACCCTCGGCAAGGCTCATAATCCCGCCGCAAGAATGCCGATGCACGCGCCGGCGTTCGAGGGGTGTTGTCGCGCCCGGTCGCGGAGAGGACGGAGTTCGATCATGTCAGGTTTCACCATTTCCAGGCGCACCATGCTTACCGGCTCGGCAATACTGCTGGCCTCCACGGCCATGCCGACATCAAGCTGGGCACAGACGCCGAAGAAGGGCGGCCGGCTCGTGCTTGCCGCCGATTCCGAGCCACGCAATCTCAATCCGGCGATCGTCGCCTCCAACGGCGTCTTCTTCATCTCCAGCAAGATCGTCGAGACGCTGGCCGAAGCCTCCTTCGACGGCAAGGATGGGCTTGCACCTCGGCTGGCGGTGAGCTGGGAAGGGGCCGCCGACGGGTTGTCGGCGACGTTCAAGCTGCGCGAAGGAGTCAAATGGCATGACGGCAAGCCGTTCACCTCGGCCGACGTCGCCTTCTCGGCGCTGCAGATCTGGAAGCCGCTGCAGAATCTCGGCCGCACGGTGTTCAAGGACCTCAGCGCGGTCGACACACCAGACGATCTGACCGCAGTGTTCAAATTCGCCAAGCCGACGCCGTTCCAGCTGATCCGAAACGCCTTGCCGGCACTGTCGAGCGTCGTGCCGAAGCACGTCTACGAAGTCGGCAAGATCGAGGACAACCCGGCCAACAACGCACCCATCGGCACCGGGCCGTTCAAGTTCGGCGAGTACAAGGCCGGCCAGTATTACCGGCTGACGAAGAACACCGATTACTGGGGCAAGGACGAGCCATATCTCGACGAAATCATTTATCAGGTCCTGCCCGACCGTACCTCGGCCGCTGCCGCGCTCGAAGCCGAGGAAATCCAGCTCGCGGCTTTCTCCGCCGTGCCACTGGCCGACCTCGACCGCATCTCCAAGGTTCCTGGCCTGAAGGTCATCACCAAGGGTTATGAGGGCCTGACCTATCAACTCGTGGTCGAAATCAACCATCGCCGCAAGGAACTGGCCGACATCAAGGTGCGCCAGGCCATCGCGCATGCCATCGACAAGGATTTCGTCGTCAAGACGGTGTTCCTCGGCTATGCTGCCACCGCCACCGGCCCGGTGCCGAAGAACGATCCGCAATTCTATACCGCCGACGTGCCGACTTATGCCTTCGACGTCGCCAAGGCCAACGCGCTGCTCGATGAAGCCGGTTACAAGAAAGGCGCTGACAGCAACCGCTTCTCGCTCAAGCTCTTGCCGGCCCCCTATTTCAACGAGACAAAACAGTTCGGCGATTATTTGCGCCAGGCGCTCGCGGCAATAGGCATCGACGCGCAACTGGTCAACAACGACTCGGCGGCGCACATCAAGGCGGTCTACACCGACCACGCCTTCGACCTCGCGGTCGGCCCGCCGGTCTTCCGGGGCGATCCGGCCATCTCGACCACCATCCTGGTGCAGAGCGGCATTCCCGATGGCGTGCCGTTCTCCAACCAAGGCGGCTACAAGAACGACGCGCTCGACGCGCTGATCACCAAGGCCTCCGAAACGCTCGACACCACGGCGCGCATCGACCTCTACAAGGAGTTCCAGAAGCAGGTCGCGGCCGACCTGCCGCTGATCAACGTCGCCGAATGGAGCTTCATCAGCGTCGCCAGTGACAAGGTCGGCAACATCGCCAACAACCCGCGCTGGGCGGTTTCGAACTGGGCGGACACATATTTGGCAGGCTGATCTTCCTTGCGGATTGCCTGTCGGGGTGCTCAGCTCCGGAGAATGAGAGTTCCTTCGCGCCCCCCTCGGTCCTGCCGGACTGTCCAGCAGGACAGAGGGGGGCGCCGTAGGGCGCGACCTCTAGCGTCTGCAACCGGCGCCCTGTTGCCATGACCCGTGCCCTGGTCCTCCTCCGCCGTCGCCTCGTCGGCAGCATTTTCGTACTGCTGATCGTCGTCATCGGCACTTTCCTTTTGCTCGAAGCTGCCCCGGGTGATGCAGTCGACGCCTACATCGTCTCGACCGGCGGCGATGCCGGCATGATCGAGCTCTTGCGCCACCGTTGGGGTCTTGACCAGTCGGAGTTGACGCGGCTCGCCAACTATCTCTGGGCATTGCTGCATCTCGACCTCGGCCAGTCCGTCACCTTCTCCAGGCCGATCCGCGACGTCATCCTCGAGCGCTTGCCGACCACGCTCATCCTGATGGTCAGCGCCACCGCGCTCTCCTTCGGCCTCGGCTCGACGCTCGGCATCTATGCCGGCGCAAGGCCCGGCGGTTTGCGTGACCGTTTTCTCTCCGTCGCCTCGCTGGCGCTCTACGCGGTGCCCGGCTTCTGGCTCGGCCTGGTGCTGATCGTAATCTTCGCCGTCGACCTGCGCTGGCTGCCGGTCGGCGGCGTCGAGACGCTGGCCTCGGACAAGACCGGTGTGGACCGCGCCGCCGACATAGCTATCCATCTGGTACTGCCGGTTTCCGCACTCGGCTTCATCTATCTGGCGCTTTATCTGCGCATGATGCGCGCCGGCATGGCCGAGGTCTGGCGCCAGGATTTTGTGCTGGCCGCCCGCGCCAGGGGGCTATCGCGCCGCCGCATCGTGCTCGCCCATGTCGCCCGCAACGCACTGCTGCCGCTGGTCACCATGCTCGGCCTGCAATCGGCGCAGATGCTGGGGGGCAGCGTCGTCATCGAAAACGTCTTTGCCGTGCCCGGCCTCGGCCGGCTGGCGCAGGAAGCGGTGGCCGCGCGCGACGCCCCCTTGCTGCTTGGCATCATTCTCACAAGCGCAGTGCTGGTCATCCTCATCAACCTTCTTGTCGACATCGCCTATGCCTTTCTCGATCCACGCGTCGGCGCCAGTGAGGCGGGCGCATGAACCGTCTGCGCCGTTTCTTGCGCACGCCCGAAGCGGTTGCCGGCACTATTCTTTTGACGGTGCTGTTTGCCATGGCGCTGTCGGCCTCGCTGCTGTTTCCCGGGGACCCGCAAGCGATTGCCGGCCCCGCGCTGCTGCCGCCATTCCAGGATTGGTCGCTGCCGCTCGGCACCGACCGGCTCGGCCGCGACGTACTGGCCGAACTGTTCCATGGCGCCCGTACCTCGCTTGCTGTCGGCCTTGCCGCGGCCGCCGCGGCCCTCGTCATCGGCGCGATCGTCGGCACGCTGGCCGGCTTTGCCGGCGGCCTCGTCGACGACGTGCTGATGCGCATCACCGACGCGTTCCAGACCGTACCTGGCTTCCTGCTGGCACTGGCCTTCGTCAGTGTGGTTGGCCCCTCGCTCGGCGTCGTCGTCGTGGCGATAGCGCTCGGCACCTGGACCGGGCCAGCGCGCATTGCGCGCGCGGAAGTGCTGTCGATCCGTGAGCGCGACTATGTCGCCGGTGCCCGCGTCATCGGCATGAGTCCGCTGGAGATCGCCTTTCGCGAAGTGCTGCCCAATGCCTTGCCGCCGGTGCTGGCGATGTCGTCGGTCATAGTCGCCGCCGCGATCCTCACTGAAGCGGCCCTGTCCTTCCTTGGCCTCGGCGATCCCAACCGCGTCACCTGGGGTGGAATGATCGCGGAAGGGCGCGCTGTCTTGCGCACCGCGCCGTTCCTCTCGATCGTTCCGGGCATTGCGCTGGTGCTGACGGTATTGGGCGTCCATCTCGCCGGCGAAGGCATCGTCGAGACGACGGCCGTGCGCAGGGGTCTGTCGTGACGGTGCTGGCGTCGATCCGCGATCTGACGGTGACCTACCGCCGCGATGGCAGCGAGGTCGCGGCGCTGAAGAACATTACTCTCAATGTCCAGGCAGGCGAACGGCTGGCGATCATCGGCGAGAGTGGTTCGGGCAAGAGCACGCTGGCGCTGGCGATCGCGGGGTTGTTGCCGCAGTCCGCCAGGGCAGAAGGGAGCATCGAGTGGTTCTCCCTTTCATCGTTGGGTGCCAAGGCACCCCCCTCTGTCCTGCCGGAGGGGGACCTCGCAGGGCGCAGGGGGCGAAAGTCTGCCTCCGTGCCAAACCATACCCTCCTCGGCGGCCGCGACATTGGCTTCGTCTTCCAGGACCCATCAGCCAGCCTCGACCCGGTGATGACCGTCGGCAAACAAATCGCGGAAGTGGTGCGCACCCATCTTGGTCTCGGCTGGCCAGCATCTTATGCCAGGGCAGAGACACTGCTCGAACGCGTCCACCTGCCCGACCCTGACTCCACCATTCACGCCTTCCCGCACCAGCTCTCCGGCGGTCAAAAGCAGCGTGTGGCCATTGCCGCCGCGATTGCTGCCGGGCCGAAACTGCTGATCGCCGACGAGGCGACCAGCGCGCTTGACACCGTCGTGCAGGCCGAGATCGTCGCTCTGATCCGACGGCTGGTGGCCGAGGACGGCATGACGCTGCTGTTTATCAGCCATGACATTGCGCTTGCCACCGAGCTTGCCGGACGCATCGCCGTATTTCGTCATGGCGAACTGATCGAAATCGGCGGCACTGGGCAAATCGTCAACGCACCGACGCAAGCCTATACACGCGCGCTGCTCGACGCCCATATCGGCCTCGACGCCGAGCCGTTGCTGAACCGAAGCGGGCTGAATGCATGAGCCTGCTCATGGTGTCCAATCTCATCAAACGCTATAGTCGCGGCGGCAAGACCCTCGCCGCGGTGGACGATGTCTCCTTCCATATCGAGCCAGGCGAAACGCTGGCGCTGGCAGGCCCTTCCGGCAGCGGCAAGTCGACAATCGCGCGGCTGGTGCTGCGACTGATCGAGCCGGATAGCGGAAGCATCGAATTCGAAGGCAATAATTTCCTTGCCTTGCGCGGCGCGGCCTTGCGTGCGCGCCGCGCCCGCCTGCAGATGGTGTTCCAGGATCCGCTCGCCGCCTTCAATCCGCGCGCCACGGTGGCGCGCGTCCTCGACGACCCCTTGCGCATCCACGGCGTCGCCTCGCGATCCGAGCGCCCGCGCCGCATCGCTGCCCTGCTGGAACGGGTCGGCCTGGCGGCCGATCTTGCGCCCCGCGCCATCCACGAAATCTCCGGCGGTCAGCGGCAGCGCGTGGCGATTGCCCGCGCCATCGCCACCAAACCGTCGCTGATCGTGCTTGACGAAGCGGTATCGGCGCTCGATGTTTCAGTGCGCGGCCAGATCCTCAATCTGCTGCTCGACCTGCAGCGCGAGGAACGGATCGCCTATCTCTTAATTTCGCATGATCTCGGCGTCGTCCGGGCGGTCGCCCACCGTGTCATCCTTCTCGATGCCGGTCGGATCGCCGAGAGCGGTGGTGCCCGAACCGTCATCGGTGCACCGCAATCGGCCATCGGCCAGGCGCTGGTGGCAGCCGCCCCGAGATTACACAGGACCACACAGGACGCATCATGACCGATCCCGAAGCCAGAGCCGAGAAACTGTCGCGCGAGCTCGATTCCGCCTTCCGCAACCGGGCCGATCTCTATCGCCTGTTCCTCGACGAACTCACCGGCGAAGTGGGCGCCGAAAGAGCCGAGGCGATCATGATCCGCACCATCGAACAGCGTGGTAGGGAGGTTGCAGCGGCCGCTTTTGCCGCCTTCGGCCCCAACGATGCGCCAGCAATCGGCGAGGCGTTTCTGGCTGTCAGCCCGGATGGCGGCCTGATGTACCCGACCGATGTCGAACGCGGCGATGACCGCATCGCCTTCAAGGTCAAGCGCTGCCCGCTGAAGGATGCCTGGGTCGAGGCTGGTGTCGGCGACGACAAGCTCGCGACCCTCTGCCGCATCGCCGGCGCCTTCGACCGCGGCCTCTTCGAGGCGACCGGGGTGCGCTTCGACAACATCACCTGGACGCCGGGCCGCGGCTCCGGCTGCTGCCACATCGTACTAACCAATCGAGATGCCGGCTAAGCAATTTATCGTCCTAAGAATGCGTTGAGGTTCAGCTCTGGCTGAGCCCAAAGCGGCTGATGCCGAGAACCGTAGCATCGCCTGAACATCGACACACGTTAACCCCCGACCATCAGCCGGACGACCTCATCATGGTTGGTCTCGGAAATCTTGCGCTCGCCGGCCTGGACGCCGCGCCGCAGCACGACGATCCGATCCGAGACCGCAAAGATATCCTGCAGATTATGCGAGATGAAGATCACGCCGCGTCCTTGCGCCTTGAGCTGGTGGATCAGCGAAATCACCTTGCGCTGCTCCGGCACGCCCAATGCCGCCGTCGGTTCGTCCATGATGAGGATCTGCGCGTCCCAGTAGACGGCGCGGCCGATGGCGACGGCCTGGCGCTGGCCGCCGGAGAAATTGCTGACCGGGGCGTTCATCCGGCTGACGTGGAAATCCAGCCGCTTCATCGTCTCCCTGGCCGCGTCGGCCATCGCCTTGCGGTCGAGCACCGGCAGAAAGCCGAACGCCTTGCGCATCGGTTCGCGGCCAAGGAAGATGTTGGCGCCGATCGATAGATTGTCGGCCAGGGCCAGATCCTGGTAGATCGTCTCGATGCCTTTTTCGCGCGCCTCCTGCGGCGTCGCGAATGCCACCGGCTGGCCACCGAGCAGGATTTCGCCGCCTGTCGGCTGGAACACGCCCGAGATCGCCTTGATCAGCGTCGTCTTGCCTGCACCATTGTCGCCGGCAAGCGCCACCACTTCGCCCGGCCGCACGGCCATGGAGAAATCACTGAGCGCACGCACGGCGCCGAAATGCTTGGACAGGTTGCGGACTTCGAGCAAGGGGGTGTTCGCGTTGGTGCTATTCATCCTGGCGGCCTCCACTGAACCGGCGCTGCGCCTGGTCTATGAGCACGGAAATGATGATGACGACGCCGACGGCGATGAACTGCCAGAACGGCTCGACATTGACGAAGACCAGCCCGTACTGGATCACCGCGATCACCAGCGCGCCGGCGACCGTGCCCAAGATCGTGCCGGAGCCTCCGAACAGGCTGGCGCCGCCGATCACCACCGCAGCGACGCTGTCGAGCAGCAACGGCTCGCCGGCTTGTGCCGCGCCGGCGGTGAAGCGCGCCGCGTAGAGCGCTCCGCCAAGGCCGGCGCACATCGCCGACAGCACATAGAGCCGCAATATGTGGCCCCTGATGTCGATACCGGCACGCCGCGCCGCCTGCACATTGGCGCCGATGGCATAATTGTGCTGGCCGAACCGCGTCTGGCCGAGCAGATAATGCATCGCGATGACGAAAACGGCAGCGATCATGACCAAATAAGGCACGCCGTGGAACTTGCCATTGCCGAGCAGCGCGAACCAGGAATTCTGCACCGGTACAGTCGTGCCGCCGGCAAGCAGGAAGGCGACACCGCGCGCCACGCCGAACATGCCGAGCGTTCCGATGAACGGCGGCACCCTGAGGCGCGAGATTAGGAGGCCATTGATGATGCCGGGCAAGCTGGCGACGATCACCGCCGCAAGGATGCCAGCCAGCATGGCCAGCGGCAAGGGAATGGCGGCGCCCGCCAGATTTGTGGCATGTGCGGCAACGACGGCGGCAAGCCCCATGATGAAGCCGAGCGACAGATCGATGCCGCCCGAAATGATGACGAAGGTCTGTCCGGTCGCAAGCAGCAGCGGCGCTATCGCGAAGATCGCGATGGACTGCAAGTTGAACGGGTTGAGCACGAACGTCGCGCCGAAGGCGAACCTCGACCATATCTCGAAACAGATGATCAGGCCGGCGAGGAACAACCAGGCGCGCCCTTCGGCGATGCGTCCGATCAGGGTCCTGGCCGGATCGCCATGATCGGCCTGGGGCGCGACATGCTTCTCGGCCGGCTGGGCTGGTGATGTCGAGGTCATGAATACTCCGCGGCGCGGCTGCCTTCAAACAGGCCTCGCCTTTTGCGGGACCCGGCACGAGCTCCCCCCGGCGATACCGGGAGGAGCCAAGCTCGTCTGGACCTACTCGGAGTAGAGATACTTCGAGATTTTCGGGTCCGCGATGTTGGACTTGTCCATGATCGTGAAGCCGGTGCCGATCGCGACCGGGATCGACTGGCCGGTCAGATGGGCATAGGCCGAAACAACCCCGAAATAGCCGATCTCGGCGGGATGCTGGGCGATTGCCACATCCACGAGGCCGGTATTGATGTTGTCGACGATGCTGGTCGGTGCATCGAAGGCAACGACCTTGACGGTGCCCGTCTGGCCCGCCTGCTTGACGCCGTTGGCGGCACCCAGGGCCGAGAACAGATTGGCGCCGAACACGCCGACGAGATCGGGATTGCGCGCGAAGACAGCCTGCAGCTGCGAGGCCGCCTTGTTGGCGTCGTCATCATTGAATTGGGTCTCCAGCACGGTGATGCCCGTATGCTTGGCCATCTCCTTCTTGAATCCCTCTTCGCGCTGGTCGGTGGTCGAAATGCCGGGCTTGACGTTCGACACATAGACCTTGCCCTTGTCGCCGATGGCGGTGGCCAGCGCGCGCGCGGCGATCTCGCCGCCCAGCACATTGTCCGAGGCAATGTAGGCCAGCGGGAAATCGGCATCGCCGGCACCCGTCTGGTAGACGCCGCTGCCGATGAAAGTATCGACTGTTATGACCGGGATGCCGGCGTCATTGGCCTTGCGCAGCGGCTCGACCAGTTGAACCTTGTCGGTCGGCGCGATCAGGATCGCATCCGGCTTCTTGGCGATGACCGCGTCGAGCACCGGCACCTGGGTGACCGGGTTGAAGTCTGGAGCGCCCTGGAAGACCAGGTTCACGCCGAGCGCATCGGCCGCCGCCTGGGCACCCTTGCGCATGGTGATGTAGAAGCCGTCGGTGGTGAGGCCTGGAATGAGCGCAATGGTGTATTTCTTGTCCTGCGCCTGCGCCTGCGCCGGCGCCATCAGCACCGTCGCGCTGACGGCAAGAGCCGCGAGCGCGGCAACGATCTTCTTCATGACATCCTCCTCATTGTTGGCAGTTCTGCCGTTTTCGGTGACATTGGAATGGCCGTCATCCGCGCGGAGGCAGGATGCCGACGGCCGGGAACGCCTGTTGCCTTTCGCGGGCAGCTCCTCCCAAGCGCCCTCCAGTCTAAATGTCAGCCGGTCCAGCCAACCGGCACAATCGCCGTGCTCGCTTTCCTCGCCTCCGCAAGGTCAGGGAACCACCGCGTCCGGCATGCCTGCACGCCGGGTTCGCAGTTTGTAACACTTTGCAGAAATAAATTGCAACACGGTTTTTTCCGAGGCCGCAACGCCGGCTTTTCCAGACATCATCCGACTGCTCCTCGGAGTCCCCGGCGAACTATCGTCCCGACTCCCCGGCGACACAATCGATTTCGCAACAGCTTCTCTCCGCGCCGACAGCGAGGCATCAGTCCGGCAGCTATCGCGTTGCAAGAACCGCGAGGATGGCCTGCGCCGTCTTGGTATCCGTTACCAGCGCGTTGATCAGCCGGGCGCGAGCGGCGCCAATGATGGCCGTCGCTTTTTCCGGCGTCGCGGCGATGCCGATCACCAAGGGCACGGCCCGAAGTTGCGCCGGCGACATGGCGATCATCCGGCCCTCTCCTTCCCAGGCTATCAGCACGCCATCGGCATCGAAATAATGCCGAAGGACATCGCCGGCCGCGTGGACCAGCGCCTGCTCGCTCGGCGTGGCGGCACTCGCCTCGGGCGCGTTGATGGCATGCGGCAGGCCAATGCCCACGATCGCCACATCAGTCCTGTCCCACAGCGCGACGGCATCGCGGATGGTGGCGTCTCCGAGGAAGACCTCGCGCAGCTCGCTCGACGGCAGATAGGGGGCGTGGATGAAGTGCGGCGTGCCGCCGAACTCCTCCGCGGCAAGCCGCACGAATTCGTTGACCTGGAAATGCGCCGCGTGCTGCTGCATGCCGCCGGTTGCGGCCACCGTCAGCACGCCTGGCATGCGCGGCAAGCCGGCTCGAATGACCTCGCGCACGGCCCGCCCCCAGCCGATGGCGACCACAGAGCCGGCCACCAGCTGCGCCTGCCTGAGCAAAGCGCCAAGCGGGGCGGAAAGCGCCGTCAGCGCGCCCGCCGCCGGCGTCTCGACAACGGCGGCGTCCTGCAATTTCAATCCGTCGACAAGTTCCCTGGTGATATCTTCCGGCGTTGCCAGGTCGATGACCTCGATGCGCACGATACCCTCGGCCCGCGCCCGCTGCAGCAGGCGCGAAATCGTCGCGGTGGAGACACCGAGCTGCCGCGCTATGTCGACCTGCGACATCTCCTCCACATAGTGCAGCTTGGCAACCGTGTGCAGCATGGTGCGCGATGCGGTCGCGTCCTGGACGGAGGGAACAGACAGCTTGCAATTCCTTTCAGCAACGTGTTACACACGTATACGCCGATGGGAGTTATCGCGCAAATCCGGCGAACTCGCAACTTGAGGGCCATACCAGGCCAAGCGCCGGCAAGGCTGCTTATCGCAGCGGCCGGCGATGCCTCAGGCGGCAAAAATCTTCCTGCCGGCAGGCGGGCAAACTGACCATTGTTTCCACGGGATCAGCGCCCTCGGCGAGAGAGCGCCAACATCGGACAGAAAACCATGACGAAGATGACCACCGCGGAACGGCGCGGCTACCAGCAAATATGCGGCAAGGACGGAGCCATGGTGGCCATCGCTTGCGACCAGCGCGGCGGCATGCGCACCTTGCTGGCGTCGGACCCCGCGGACCAGGCCAGGATCACCAACGACATGCTTGGCGACACCAAGGCCGACATCACGCGCTACCTGGCAAGTGCCGCCTCCTGCGTGCTGCTCGATCCGCTCTGCGCGGTGCCGCGGGTTGTCGATGAAGGCGTGCTGAACCGGGATACCGCACTCCTCATCGGCCTCGACGCCTCCGGTTTCGACGTTTCGCCAGAAGGCTACCGCCTGTCTCGGCTGGTTCCCGACATCGATGCTCGGCGCGTGCGCGAACTCGGCGGCACGGGCGGCAAGATCATGGTGTATTTGCGGGCCGACAAGCCGCAGGCCAACGAACACAACATCGCCATCCTGCGCCAATGCATCACCGACTTCGGCAAGGAGGACCTGCTGCTCGTGGTCGAATTCCTGACCTATCAGCTTGAAGGTGAAAGCCCCGAGGACTATGCGGCCAAGACACCCTTGCTGATCGAGGAGGGTACAAGGATCTCGCTGGAATGCGGCGCGAAGGTGCTGAAGCTTCCCTACCCCGGAACACCGGAAGCCTGCGCCAACATTACAAAAATGGCCGGCGAAGTGCCGTGGGCCGTGCTTTCGGCTGGCGTCAACCACGCCACCTTTCTCGGCCAGGTCGAGATCGCCATGCAAAACGGCGCCTCCGGTGTGATCGCCGGCCGTTCACTGTGGAAGGACTGCATCTCGCTCGACCGTGACATTCAACGCGAAAGGCTTGAGACCGTCGCGGTGCCGCGACTGCGCGAGATCCAGGCGGTGATCGGGCACTATCGGCAGAAGGCCGCCGCCTGATATCCTGTTGGATCACAGGCACGTGCGGGATGTCATGCCACAAAAGTCGATGGCCATAGGGATCGATATCGGCGGCACCAATTTGCGTGCCGCCCGCATCTCCGGCACCGGTGAAATCCTCAAACGCCTTTCCGAGAAGAGCGCGCCCGATCCGGAACTGGTGCTTGGCCGCATTGCCGACATGGTGCGCCTTCTCGATACGCCTGATGTGGTGGCCATCGGCGTCGGTGTTCCCGGCCGCGTCGACGCGCGCCGCGGCGCGGTCCTGTCGGGAGGCTACGTCAACCTTGCCTCGGTCGCGCTCGCGCAGCGGCTGGAAAGCATGGCTGGCAAGCCTGTTGTCCTCGACAATGACTGCAATATGGCGCTAGCCGCCGAGATGGTCCTTGGCGCCGGCCAAGGCCACGACAACATCGCGATGTTCACCATCGGCACAGGCATCGGCGGCGCCGTCGTCCAGAACCGACGGATCATGCGCGGCCGGGCAACGGCGGGGCAACTTGGCCACATTACCGTCTACGTCAACGGCGAGGTCTGCGCCTGCGGGCGGCGCGGCTGTGTCGAAACCACCAGTTCCGGCACGGCACTTGGCCGCCACATCGCGCGCGCCGGCTTTGGCCCCGACGTTTCGGTCGACCAGCTCTTTGCCCGCGACGCGGCCGGCGACATCAAGGCGCGCGGCATATTGGAGGCCTGGGCAAGGCCGCTGCGCGCGGCGATCGATACCACCGTCGCCATGTTCGACCCCGATCTCGTCCTGCTTGGCGGTGGGCTTGGCCTGGCGGCACACAGAGCGCTCGGCCACGCGCCGGCGCTGGCGCCGTGGTACCAATGCCCGGTGGCGCCGGCGCAGCTCGGCGACGATGCCGGTGTGATCGGCGCCGCGCTGCAGGCGCTTTCGGCGCAGACATCGACATCGCTTTCCGTTCAGCCTGGCCGCGCCAGACGCGCCGTGCTCGTCAACGGCATCCCGGCCAGCGGCAAGAGCACGGTGTCACGCGGCATCGCCGATCGCATGGGATGGCCGCTGCTTGCACTCGATACCGTCAAGAATCCGTTCCTCGAAGTGCTCGGCGGCGCCGACCGCCAATTCAATCGCACGCTCGGCCGCGCCAGCTACCAGGCAATCTGGTCGCTCGTCGGCGATGCCCCTGCCGGCAGCACCTTCATCGTCGATGCCTGGTTCGGTTTCCAGCCACGGCAAGTGCTCGAAGATCACCTGCGCAAGGCCGGCGTCGAACACACCGTCGAAATCTGGTGCCACGCGCCCGGCGAGGTTCTGGCCGAACGCTATGGCGCCCGGCTCGGCCAGCGCCTCCCCGGCCATCCCGGCGCTGACTATATCCCTGAACTGGTTGAGCTGGCCAAGCGCGCCGAACCGCTGCGGCGCGGGCCGCTGTTCGAGGTCGATACGACGCAACCGATCGACTTCGATGCCATCGCCGCATGGCTGCGCGCGACCCTGGCCAGCGACGCCTGAGCCGCTTCCGGTGCCAGCGCCGGTTACGCCGGTGGCAGCCGAAGCGTCGCGCGGGCGATCTGCCAGGCGGATTCGACATGCCGCCGCGCCGCCGCTTCAGCCTCGTCGGGCTTGCGCGATCTGATGGCATCCATGATCTCGGTCATCTCGGCAATCGCCGGTGCGCGGCGGTTGGTCGAAAGAATAGTCATGGAACGCAGCTGGTTGATGCGCACATTGAGCCCGGTCACGATCTCCCAGGCGACGCGCTTGTCGGCTGCCTCGAAAAGCACTTCGTAGAATTTCGTTGTCGCCCGCATTACCTCGGCCGGCTTGCTGGACGCCCAGGCTTCGAAAAGATTGGCGAGCGCCCTGTCGAGCAGGGTCAGTTGCGCGTTCGTCGCCGACATGGCGCAGGCACGCGCGGCTATGCCTTCAAGCAGGGCCCTGAGCTCATAGATCTCGTCGGTTCGGCCAAGGTCCGGCTTGGCCACCGCCGGCCCGTGCCCCGGTATCATCTGCACCAGGCCTTCGGCCTCTAGCTGCCGCAAGACCTCGCGTACGACCGAACGGCTGACGCCGAGCTGGTCGCAAAGCGGCCGCTCGACCAGCCTTTCGCCGGGCTGGAAATGGAAATCCATGATCGCCTCGCGCATGCGCTCCAGCGCCAGTGTTCTCAAGGTCTTGGCGCTGCGGTCGATGCGAAGCGTGTCGTCTGACATGGGCGGCCTCCTGCCTCGCCACGAAAACAGATTCCATGGCCGGTTGACAAGTTTCTTGGCGCTCCATACCATGGTATACCATAAGATGATATGGCATCGACGACCGAGGACTTCATGCAGCCCGTCATTCGCAAGATCGTCACCTACACCGAAAACACGCTGATTGAGGGCGGCAAGGCAGCGCCTCGGCCGCTGCGCCTGATCGGCGTCGCGGCAGTGCTTGCCAATCCGTGGGCCGGACGCGGCTTCACCGACGATCTGTCGTCCGAAATCCGCGCCTGTGCGCCAGTGCTGGGAGAGACACTGACCCGGGAAATCATCGCCGTCGCCGGTTCGGGCGACGCCATCGAGGGCTACGGCAAGGCCGCGATCTGCGGCACGTCGGGCGAGATCGAACACGCTTCGGCACTGATCCACACGCTGCATTTCGGCAATTACTACCGCCGTGCCGTGGGCGCCAAGACCTATCTCGCCTTCACCAATCTGCGCGGCGGCCCGAACACACCGATCATGATCCCGCTGATGGACAAGAACGACGAGGGTAGGCGCTCCCACTACCTGACAGTACATTTCCAGATCGGCGACGCGCCGGCGCCGGACGAGTTGGTGGTGGCGCTCGGCGCCTCGATCGGCGGCCGGCCGCACCATCGTATCGGCGACCGCTACCAGGACCTCAAGGAAGTGGGCGACCTGCATGGCTGACGCACCCGCATCGGCATGGGCTCGACAGGGTACGGCGCCTGATGGCACCGGCTTCATTCGAGCCGGCTCGGGCGCGCCGGTACTATTCATCCATGGCGTCGGCATGAATGCCGCGATCTGGCAGCCGCAGATCGACAGGATGGCCGGCAGTTGGGATGTGATCGCCATCGACATGCTCGGCCATGGCCGGTCGCCGCTCCCGCCACCGAGCCCGGAACTGGCCGACTATGCCGACCAGGCCATTCGTTTGCTCGATCATCTCGGCCTCGACAAGGTGTCGGTCGTCGGCCACTCGATGGGCGCGCTCGTCGCCCAGGAGCTTGCGTTGCGGGCACCGCAGCGCGTTCGCGGCATCGTATCGCTGAATGCCGTGTTCCGGCGCCCACCAGAATTGGCCGAGGCTGTCCGTCAGCGCGCGGCTGCCCTCACCGACCGGGGCGACGCGGCTGGCACGGCACAGACCATTGCCCGCTGGTTCGGGGATCCGGTGCCCGCCGAACTCGAGGCGGCGGCGGGCAAGACGGCGTCCGCGCTCAGCGCGGTCGACCCGGAAGGCTACGCCCGCACCTATCGCCTGTTCGCCCGCGCCGACGGCGACCACGTCGAGCGCCTGCAAACGCTTGCCGTGCCGGCTCTGTTCATGACCGGGTCCGAGGACAGGAACTCCTCGCCAGCGATGTCGGCCGCTCTGGCACGGTTGGCGCCGCATGGCCGCTGCATCGTGCTTGCCGGCGAACGGCACATGATGGCGGTGGCCGCACCGGACCGCACCACGCGCCGCATCGTCGGCTTCCTCGAAGCAGCGGAGCGAGGGGACGGGACGGTGACTTCTGGTTTCGACAGCGGCGACTTCCGCCGCGCGCTCGGCTCCTTCCTTACCGGCGTCACCATCGTCACCACGATCGGGCCCGAAGGCGAGCCGCGCGGCTTCACAGCCAACTCCTTCACCTCGGTGTCGCTCGATCCGCCGCTGGTACTCGTCTGTATCGCCCATAAAGCCTTGGGCCATCCCGTCTTCGCCACCTCGAAGAGCTTCGCCATCAACATCCTCAATGAGGATCAGAAGGCGGCGTCCGGCATCTTCGCCTCGAAAGCGGCCGACAAATTCGCCTCCGTGGCCTGGCGTCCAGGACAGACCGGCAGTCCATTGCTGGACGGCTCGGTCGCGTCCTTCGACTGCGACATGGAGCGGCTGGTCGACGCGGGAGACCATTCCATCCTTATCGGCCGCGTACGCGATTTCGAGCACAACTCCTCGCAGCCTCTCGGCTACTGCCGCGGCGCCTATATCGCACCCGGCCTAAGCCAGGAGGCGCTTGCCGCCGCCCAGCCCGGCACCGATGTCGGCGCCATTCTCGAAAATGGCGGCAGGATCCTATTCCTGGAAACGGCTGATGGCTTCGAACTGCCGCGCGGCCGGGGACTGGGCTCGGCCGGCGATGGCACGAGCCTCCGGGGTCTGCTTGCCGCCAAGGCTATCGAGGCTCAACTCGGCTTCCTTTTCGCCGTCTGGGACGACGCTGGCAATTCGTCGCGCACGCATGTTTATTATCGCGGCACGTTCGACGTGCCCGCCTCCAGCGATCGTGGCATCCGGCTGGTCGACATCGACGCGATCGGCGACTTGAAGATCGTCGATCCGGCGGTCCGCTCGATGCTTACCCGCTATGTCAGGGAATGCATGCAGGACGCCTTTGGCGTCTATGTCGGCAATGAGATGGAAGGCGAAGTCAGGCCGCTGGGCAAAGCGCCCACGTCCGCTGCCTCCTATACAGGTGACCACAGATGAAGTTCTCGCTCTTCGTGCATATGGAACGGTCGGATCTCGCCAAGCCGCATTCGGAGCTGGTGAGCGAGCTCGAGGAATTGGTCCTGCAAGCGGAGCAGGCCGGCTTCGAGACGGCCTGGATCGGCGAGCATCACGGCATGGAATTCACCATCTCGCCGAACCCGTTCGTCAACATCGCCTATCTGGCGGCCAAAACCAGCCGCATTCGTCTCGGCACGGGCACGATCGTTGCGCCATTCTGGCATCCGATCAAGCTCGCCGGCGAAGCGGCGATGGCCGACGTCATCAGCGGCGGCCGGCTCGACATCGGCATCGCGCGCGGCGCCTACAGTTACGAATATCAACGTCTCTTCCCCGGTCTCGACGCCTGGGGCGCGGGCCAGCGCATGCGTGAGATGGTGCCGGCGATCCGTGGCCTATGGGACGGCGATTTCGAACTCTCCGGCGAGTTCTGGTCGTTCCCGCCGACCACTTCCTCGCCCAAGCCCTTGCAGAAACCATATCCGCCGATCTGGGTAGCGGCGCGCGACCCGAACTCGCACGATTTTGCGGTCGTCAACCACTGCAAAGTCCAGGTAACGCCGCTGGCTTCAGGCGACGACGAGGTGTCGAGCCTGATGCAGCGCTTCAAAGCTGCTTGCGACGCGCATCCCGACATCGCCCGGCCGGAAATCATGCTCTTGATGCACACATTCGTCGCCGAGGACGCGGCCGACGCCGATCGGCTCGCTCGAGACCTGTCGAATTTCTACTGCCAGTTCGGCGCCTGGTTCCAGAACAAGAAGCCGGTGCATCAAGGCGTATTGGAGCCGCTCACAGAGGATGAGATCGCCGCGATGCCGCACTATGCGCCGGACAAGATCAGGCAGAATCTGGTGATCGGCGAAGCCGACGAAGTCATTGCCCGGCTGAAGGCCTATGAGGCACTCGGTTACGACCAGTACTCGATCTGGATCGACAGTGGGCTCTCGCACGAACGCAAGAAGAAATCGCTGCAACTGTTCATCGACCGGGTGATGCCGGCCTTCCTCTGATAGCGAGCCCATGACCGACGCTCTTTTCAGGAACTTCATCGACGGCCGCTTCGACGAGCCGTCCGCGACCTTCGACAGCATCAATCCGTCGACCGGCGCGCCATGGGCCAGGATGCCGGCGGCGAGCGAAGCCGATGTCGACCGTGCGGTCGAGGCGGCGCACCGGGCGCTGCGTTCGGGCCCGTGGACGGCGATGACCGCCACCGCGCGCGGCAAACTGCTGGTCAAGCTCGGCGACCTCGTCGCCGCCGATGCCGGGCGTCTTGCCGAACTCGAGACACGCGACACCGGCAAGATCATCCGCGAGACCCGTGCCCAGATCGCCTATGTCGGCGACTACTACCGCTATTATGGCGGGCTCGCCGACAAGCATGAAGGCGCGCATGTGCCGATCGACAAGGCGGATCTCGACGTCACCATCCGCCGCGAGCCGATCGGCGTCGTTGCCGCGGTCGTGCCATGGAATTCGCAGCTCTTCCTCTCCGCCGTCAAGCTCGGCCCGGCGCTGGCCGCTGGCTGCACGGTCGTGCTCAAGGCCTCCGAGGACGGCCCGGCGCCGTTGCTCGCCTTCGCCGAACTCGTCCAGCAGGCCGGCTTTCCCGAAGGCACTGTCAACATTCTCACCGGCTTCGGCCAGGATTGCGGCCGCCGCCTGACTAGCCATCCGCTGGTTTCGCGCGTCGCCTTCACCGGCGGCCCATCCACTGCGCGTGCGATCGTCAGGAACACGGCGGAAAATCTCGCCTATACGACGCTCGAGCTCGGCGGCAAGAGCCCGGTCGTCGTCTTCGCCGATGCCGATCTCGACAGCGCCGCCAACGCGGTGGTGGCCGGCATTTTTGCCGCGACCGGCCAAAGCTGCGTCGCCGGCTCGCGACTGCTGGTCGAAGGTTCGGTGAAGGACGAGTTCCTCGCCCGGCTGAAGCTCAAGGCCGAGGCGATCAGGATCGGCGATCCGCAGGACCCGGCCACCGAAATGGGTCCGCTCGCCACGCAACGTCAGCGCGACTGGATCGAGAAGATCGTCGCGGAAAGCCTCGCCAAGGGCGGCACGCTGATCACCGGAGGGACACGCCCCGGCGGCCCCGGCTTCTACTACGCGCCGACCATCATCGATGCCGGCGACGGCAATCTGGCATGCGTGCGCGAGGAATTGTTCGGGCCTGTGCTCAGCGTGCTTGCCTTCGACTCCGAAGCACAAGCGCTGGCGCTCGCCAACGACACCCCCTTCGGCCTGGCTTCCGGCGTGTTCACCAGCAATCTCGGCAAGGCGCACCGCATGGCGCGCGACATCCATGCCGGCGTCGTCTGGGTCAACACCTACCGCGCCGTGTCGCCGCTCGTTCCCTTCGGCGGCTACGGCCATTCCGGGCTCGGCCGCGAGGGCGGCCTCGATGCCATCAGAGACTATACGCGCTCGAAATCCGTCTGGATCAAGACCTCGGACGAGCCGATCCCCGATCCCTTCGTCATGCGCTGAACAGCGCGTGGCGCAGGTGCACTGAGAAAAACAAGAACAGACCAACAGAGGAGAACAAAATGAAACTGATTTTGACCGGCATTCTGGCCGGACTGCTCGCGGTGACCGCAGCCAAGGCCGATGAAATGGCGTTCACCAGCTGGGGTGGCACAACGCAGGAAGCACAGACCAAATCCTGGGCAGCGCCCTTCGAGGCCAGCTCCGGCATCAAGGTCCTGCAGGACGGGCCGACCGACTACGGCAAGCTCAAGGCCATGGTCGACGCCGGCAACGTCACCTGGGATGTCGTCGACGTCGAGATGGACTTCGCCATCAAGGCCGCCAAGGATGGCCTGCTGGAGCCTATCGACTATGCGATCGTGCCCAAGGCCGATCTCGACCCCCGCTTCAGCAATGAGCATGCCGTCGGCAGCTTCTACTATTCCTTCGTGCTCGCCTGGAACAAGGGCGCGGTCTCCGGTGACACGGCGAGCTGGGCCGACATGTTCGACACCAAGAAGTTCCCCGGCAAACGGACCTTCTACAAATGGTCGGCGCCGGGCGTCATCGAGATCGCACTGCTCGCCGACGGCGTGCCGGCGGACAAGCTCTATCCGCTCGATCTCGACCGCGCCTTCAAGAAGCTCGACACCATCAAGTCGGACATTGTCTGGTGGAGCGGTGGTGCGGAGTCGCAGCAGCTGATCGCCTCCGGCGAGGCCGCCTTCGGCCAGCTCTGGAACGGCCGCGTCTTCGCGTTGCAGCAGGACGGAACCGATGTCGGCGTCTCCTGGAAGCAGAACCTAACCGCCGCCGACGTTCTGGTCGTACCGAAAGGGGCGAAGAACAAGGACAGCGCCATGAAGTTCCTGGCCGCGGCCACCAGCCCGGCCGGCCAGGCGAAATTCGCCGAGGCCAGCGGCTATGCGCCGATCAATACCAAGGCCAAGGCCGAGATGCCGGCCGATGCGGTCAAGGCCCTGCCCGACGCTCATGTCGACGGCCAGATCAACCTCGACATGAACTACTGGGCCGAGCATCGCGACGAGATCGCCACGCGCTGGTACGCCTGGCAGACCAAGTAGCGCCACAGAAACCGACGGGGCGCGGGAACCGCGCCCCGTTCGGGTAACGGGAACCGGCCGATGCAAGGAAATTCTCTCAGACGCGGTGCCATTGCCGGCCTGCCGGCCGGCAGCGGCGGCGCCTTGCCGGCCGTCGTTCTGGTCGGCCTGTTCTTCGTCGTACCGGTCGTCGCCCTTTTGCTGCGCAGCGTCACCGATCCCGAGCCCGGTCTGCAGAACTACGCCGCGCTGTTCGGCAGCGGCACCTATGTGCGCGTATTCCTGAACACCTTCCTCGTCGCTGCCGTCGTCACCGCCGTCACCATCGTGGTGGCGTTTCCGGTCGCCTGGATGCTGGCGATCATGCCGCCGGCCTTCGGCTCGCTCGTCTTCGGCATCATCATCCTGTCGATGTGGACCAACCTCCTCACCCGGACCTATGCCTGGATGGTGCTGCTGCAACGCACAGGGGTGATCAACAGGACGCTGATGGGGCTGGGCATCATCCAGGAGCCCCTGCCGCTGATCAACAATCTCACTGGCGTCACCATCGGCATGGTCTACATCATGCTGCCCTTCATGATCCTGCCGCTGGTCGGCACGCTGCGCGCCATCGACCCGATGACGCTGCGCGCCGCCGCCCTTTGCGGGGCAACCCCATTCCAGGCCTTCCGCTGTATCCTGTTGCCGCTGTCGCTTCCCGGCATCGCCGCTGGCGGGCTGATGGTCTTCGTCATGTCGCTTGGCTACTTCGTCACGCCTGCCCTGCTCGGCGGTACGTCCAACATGATGCTGGCCGAGATGATCGCCCAGACGGTGCAGTCGCTGCTCAACTGGGGGCTCGGCAGTGCGGCCGCCTTCGTCCTGCTCGTCGTCACCATGGCGCTTTACGCGCTCCAGCTTCGTCTGGTCGGCGCCAAGCGCCCCGCCGGAGGGCTCTGACATGCTGCTCGACTATGACAGGCTCGGATGGCTGCGCATGGCGCTTGCCGGCTTTACCGCGCTGGTCGCGGCTTTTTTGCTGCTGCCAGTGGTTTTCATCGTGCTCTTGTCGTTCGGCTCCTCACGCTGGCTTGCCTTCCCGCCGCCCGGCTGGACGCTGAAATGGTACGAGCAGCTGTTGGCGGACCCGACCTGGATCGATGCCGCGCTGACCAGCGCAAAAATCGCCGCCATGGCCGCCATCCTCGCCGTCATCATTGGCCTGTTCGCATCCTTCGGTTTGATCCGGGGTGAATTTCGCGGGCGCCAGATCCTGCGTGGGCTGCTGCTGACGCCCATGGTGCTGCCAGTGGTGGTGTTCGCCATCGCCGTCTACGCTTTCTTCCTGCGCATCGGGCTGGCCGGCACCACGATCGGCTTCGTCATCGCGCACACCGTCCTGGCACTGCCCTTCGCCATCATTCCGATCACCGCCGCGCTCGAGGGTTTCGACAAGTCCATCGAGGACGCGGCCATCGTCTGCGGCGCCAGCCCGCTGCAGGCACGGCTGCGGATCACCTTGCCCTCGATCCGGATCGGCATCTTCTCGGCGGCGATCTTTTCCTTCCTCGCCTCATGGGACGAGGTCGTGGTGGCGATCTTCATGGCGAGCCCGACCTTGCAGACCTTGCCGGTGAAGATCTGGGGCAGTTTGCGCGCCGACCTCAGTCCGGTCGTCGCCGCCGCCTCCAGCCTGCTCGTCGGCCTGACCTTGTGCCTGATGATCGTGACCGCACTCCTTCGCAGAAAATTATCGAGATGACCCGGCCATTCCTGTCCATACGCGCGGTGAGGAAGACGTTCGGCGCCTTCGTCGCCGTCCACGATGTCACCATCAATGTGCCCAAGGGCGAATTCCTGACCTTTCTCGGGCCGTCCGGCTCCGGCAAGTCGACGACGCTCTATGCGATCGCCGGTTTCCAGGACCCGTCCTCCGGCGACGTCCTGCTGGAGGACAAGTCGCTGCTTTCAGTGCCATCGCACAAGCGCAACATCGGCATGGTCTTCCAGCGTTACACGCTGTTTCCACATCTGAGCGTTGCCGAGAACGTCGCCTTTCCGCTGCGTGTACGCGGCCGCCCCGACGCCGAAGTGAAAAGGAAAGTCGCCGACATGCTGGCGCTGGTGCGGCTGGAGAATTTCGCCGGCCGCTATCCCGGCGCGCTATCGGGCGGCCAGCAGCAGCGCGTGGCGCTTGCCCGTGCGCTCGCCTACGATCCGCCGATCCTGCTGATGGACGAGCCGCTGTCGGCGCTCGACAAGAAACTGCGCCAGGAGATCCAGGCCGAGATCCGCCGCATCCACCGTGAGACCGGTGTCACCATCCTCTATGTCACCCACGATCAGGAAGAGGCGCTGCATCTGTCGGATCGCATCGCCCTGTTCAAGGAAGGGCGCATCGAGCAGATCGGCACCGGCGAGGATCTTTATCTCAGGCCAGCCAGCGAGTTCGTCGCCGGCTTCATCGGCAACTCGAATTTCCTGCCCGCCGAGCATCTGGAAACCGCCAATGGCGCATCGACCGTGCGCCTGGCCGACGGTTCGGTCGTGAGCGGCGTGAAGACGACGCAGGCCTTCGATCGCGGCCAGAAGGCCCGCCTGATGGTGCGCCCCGAGGCGTTCCGGCTGACGCCCGGACCTGCATGCGCAGCGCTCGCCGTCGAGATCGTC
Source organism: Mesorhizobium sp. B2-3-11 (assembly GCF_006442215.1). Taxonomy (NCBI): domain Bacteria; kingdom Pseudomonadati; phylum Pseudomonadota; class Alphaproteobacteria; order Hyphomicrobiales; family Phyllobacteriaceae; genus Mesorhizobium; species Mesorhizobium sp. B2-3-11. The sequence goes on from NZ_VFVS01000002.1 coordinate 238,232, forward strand.
GATACCGCCTTCTTCGGTGACCGCAAGCGCGTCGTGGCGCGTACCGCTGCCGGCGATGAGATCGATGTCAGGCCGACTTCGGATGCGGTGGAGCCGGATAGCGCGGATTGCGCCATGGGCAGGCGGATCTTTTTCGATCCTGCTTCCGCCTTCCTGTTTCCAGCCTGAAGCCGCCAAGCCTGCCCTTGAAACCACAGCGGCGTTTCCGCCGGCGGCCCGCACGACCAGGCCTGTCGCCCGTAACGCCGGGTCATGAGCACGAAATCACCGCCAGCCTCGCAGCCGGCATCAATCAGTAGCCGACGGTGAAGCGCTGCCTGACATGCGTCGGCTTCTCGATCTCGTCGACCATGGCAATGGCATAGTCCTCGAAGGAAATGCTGCTGCCCTTGTCCGAGATGAGAAGCGTGTCTTTGCCAAGGCGGAACTTGCCGGTGCGCTCGCCTGGGACGAACAGGGCCGACGGCGACAGGAAGGTCCAGTCGAGATCGCCGACCGTCTTGAGCTTATCCAGGAAGTCTGCGCCCTTCTGTGCTTCGGCCTTGTAGATCGCAGGGAATTCGGGCGTATCGACCAGCCGCTTGCCGGGCGCCACTTCAAGACTGCCCGCGCCGCCCACGACGACATAGCGCTTCACGCCAGAGGCACGCACCGCGGCGATCAGCGTGTCGGGGTCGCTGTCCACGAAATGCACTGAGCTGATCACCACGTCGTGTCCACGGATCAAATCGGCGAGACCTTGCCGGTCGAAGACATCGCCCTTCCTGGCGGTCACGCCGGGCAGCGCCGCGATCTTTTCCGGGCTGCGGGCGATGCCGGTGACCGTATGGCCACGGTCGGAGAGTTCCTTGAGCAGGCGCGAACCGACAGCGCCGGAGGCGCCGATGAGAGCAACTTTTGCCATGTCTTCTTCTTCCGTTTCCTGTTGGAGGGCTGATTGACGGAGATCATGCCGCCGCGATATGGGCGACGAGATTGTCGAAGCTGCTGAACAACGCGTTCGAACGGATGAGCCGGGGCGCTTCGTTGCGGATGACCGCCAGCAAAGGCACGCCATTTGAATGCAAGCGCTGGAACAGCGCGCGGCCACGATTGACCAGCTCGAGGTGCGCCGTCAGCAAGGTTTCGGTCGGGTTCTTCAGGATCGCGGCGGCATCTATCATGCCAGCGTCGGCGAGCACGGCAGCCACGCCTTCGACAGTTACGATATCGCGACCGTCGACGTAGCGCGCACGTTGGATCGCCTTGAGAGCGGTCGACCGGCGGCTGGGGTCTTCCAGGCCGGCGGCGCTGATGCCGAGGGTCGCGGCATGCGAGTCTAGCAAGGTGCCCCGGATGCCGAGGACATTGCTCTGATAAGCCTGCGTGAAGGCTTGTCCGGTTAGACGTTCGATACGCTGGTCGTTTGCCCAGGCGTGAGCGGCAAAACCTTCATCCATTGGCCTCGCGCCCGCTCCCGAAAACAGGCCGGTCGGCAGCAATTCGACGCGCACGCCGTTGGCCACCAATTTGTCCAGCATCGGGGTGGCGCCGTAGCACCAGCCGCAGAGCGGATCGAAAAGATAAGTCACGTCCAACTGAGCCATGATTACCTGATATCCCTTGGCGCGGCGTGTCCGCGATCTGGCCGTCAAATGTCTTGCTCCTATGTGGCAGACGACGATCTTGCGATAAATGGCCTCCAATCATATAAACTGTCTGATCTGATCAGACAAACGGCGAGTGCCTTGGCCGACCTGCTGAACCTCAATCGTCTCGTCTATTTCACCACTGTCATGGAGACCGGTTCTTTCACATCGGCAGCCGACCGGCTTGGCGTCGCTAAAGCCGTGGTAAGCCATCAGATCGGCAAGCTCGAGGAGGAATTTGGGGGCGACACTCATGCGACGCACGACGCGGCGTGTCGCGCCGACCGAAGAGGGACGCCTCTTCTATGATCGCGCGGTGATCATCCTGCGGGAAGCGGAGGCCGCCTATGGCGAGATTTCGCGCGCGACCGTCGAACCGGCGGGAATGTTGAGACTAACGGCGCCGCTCGACTACGGCTCGAAGATGGTTGCGCCGGTCATCGCTGCCTATCTGAGAACTTATCCGCATATGCGCGTCGAGGCGATCTTCGACGATGCGGTAAGCAATCTGGTCGACGAGGAGATCGACCTCGGCATTCGCGTCGGCTGGCTTGCCGATTCCTCCAACCAGGCGCGGCGCCTGGGCACGATACGGCAGATCGTGGTGGCAAGCCCTGCGTTCGCCGCAAGCTTGCCGCAAGGCGTAAGCCCCCGCCAGGCGCGATCACTGGCCTGGGTCGGAAACGCCCAGCTTCGCGGCATCAGCCAATGGCTGTTTTCAAGGGATGACGACAAGGTGCTGACCGAACTCAACCCGGTCGTCACATGCGACAAGAGCCCGGCTGCCCATGCCTGCGTGCTTGCCGGCATAGGGCTGGGCGTATTTCCCGACTACAGCGTCAGCGACGACATCGCCGAGGGGCGGCTGGTGCCGGTCTTTGCCGACTGGGCCTTGCCCATCGGCGGCATCCACGCTGTCTTTCCGCCGGCAAGATTCCGGCCCGCCAAGGTGCGCGCGTTTGTGGATCTGCTCGCCACCGCCGAGAAGAAACGATCGCGCGGCAGCGTCATGCTGTAAGATGCAGCAGAAGGTCGGCAAAGACTTACATTAAAAAAGCGATTCTGCCGCACCCAAAAAGAGGGGTTCAAATCCAAGGGGGCTCTTATCCGAATGCAAAACGGCCCGCCAAGCTTTGAGCCTGGCGGGCCGTTTTGGGTAAGTTTGGTTGCGGGGACAGGATTTGAACCTGTGACCTTCAGGTTATGAGCCTGACGAGCTACCGGGCTGCTCCACCCCGCGCCACCACCGCGATCGCCGCTGTACTTTGGCGACTGCGGTATTCTGTATCCACCAAATGAAAGGGCCGCTTAGAGCGGCCCGGGATCCCTTGGCGGGCTTTTATGCATGTCGCCCAAAAGTGTTAGCGGTTTTGGGGCAACGACATGCATCGAACAAAGCAATGAGAAGATTTCTCTGTCATCCGGTTGGATGTGAGTTTGAACGTGCGTTTAGCAGACCTGGCAGCGACCTACTCTCCCGCGTCTTGAGACGAAGTACCATCAGCGCTGGAGCGTTTCACGGCCGAGTTCGGAATGGGATCGGGTGCAGCCGCTCCGCCATAACCACCAGGTCGGCAAAACGCACGTTATTTCGAGAAGCTGGTTTGAGCGAATAGCCATAGAGAGGAGCGAATAGGGGACCTATTTTGTGCTTTCTCGGAGCTTTTCGCTGGTCTTTTTTGTGCCTGGTCGTTCTTGGCCTGACGCCTTTCGAAGCGAAGCTTCGCAAGGTCGACCGACCGTCGGCGCCGATGCGCCGCACCCACGTAGCGCCGCCCGCAGGGCGGAACAAGCGTGAGTGAGAACAGACCATTTGATTTCGTCAAATGGATATTAGGAATGAGAACGATCAAGCCGATCGAACTATTAGTACCGGTAAGCTTCAAGCGTTGCCGCTCTTCCACACCCGGCCTATCAACGTGGTCGTCTTCCACGGTTCTCAGGGAATACTCGTTTTAAGGTGGGTTTCCCGCTTAGATGCCTTCAGCGGTTATCCCGTCCGGATATAGCTACCCTGCTATGCGGCTGGCGCCACAACAGGTCCACCAGAGATCCGTCCATCCCGGTCCTCTCGTACTAGGGACAGATCCTTTCAATATTCCTACACCCACGGCAGATAGGGACCGAACTGTCTCACGACGTTCTGAACCCAACTCACGTACCGCTTTAAATGGCGAACAGCCATACCCTTGGGACCTGCTCCAGCCCCAGGATGCGATGAGTCGACATCGAGGTGCCAAACAACCCCGTCGATATGGACTCTTGGGGGTCATCAGCCTGTTATCCCCGGCGTACCTTTTATCCGTTGAGCGATGGCCCTTCCACGCGGGACCACCGGATCACTATGACCGACTTTCGTCTCTGCTCGACTTGTCAGTCTCGCAGTCAGGCAGGCTTATGCCATTGCACTCAGCGAACGATTTCCGACCGTTCTGAGCCCACCATCGCGCGCCTCCGTTACTCTTTAGGAGGCGACCGCCCCAGTCAAACTACCCACCATACATTGTCCCGGACCCGGATAACGGGCCGCGGTTAGACATCCATAGTAATAAGGGTGGTATTTCAAGGATGGCTCCACCTGAGCTGGCGCCCAGGTTTCAAAGCCTACCACCTATCCTACACATGCCACTACGAATGCCAA
>NZ_VFVS01000002.1:247500-252500 GCF_006442215.1 Mesorhizobium sp. B2-3-11
ACTTCGCTTTGAAAAACTGGCGTCCCCAAAACGGCCACCGAACGCGCCCGAGCGGCTTTCAACGCCGATTCTCCAGCAATTTCAGCACCTGCTCGCCCTCGACCGCGAAGGCAATGCTGATCCACCGCCGGCAGCCAACAATCCGCAGCCCAGGCATGATCGCGATCCGCTCAGCGCCTCGCAGTGGAAAAGTCGACAAGCCCAGACAATGATCGCGGATACCAGTGATAAAATTCCACACAATCGTCGGCGACGCCCCGTTCGGCCATGTCGTCATGGAATTTTCGAGTTCGGCTTGTGCCACGGGATGAAAGACAATCGGTATCCCATTCCCAACTGGCTTTCGCCTGCTTCGCGCGATGGCGTGCTTCAAGCTCGGAAGAGACCGTTTCGGCTGGAGTTCCCTTCGTCGAATCCTGCTGGAGCTCGGCCAGACGCGCGGGAATTTTCTCGCACAGCCACTTTCCCCTTCCGCCTCGAAATCCTCGAGTATGCGCAGGCCGGCACGGGCAACCTCAGTGGCATTGTTGTAGCGGCCGAACTCGAGCTGCTTCCTGATGAAGCTCTCACAGTGCCCGTTCAAAGCGCAGTTGGGCATGGCGACCTCCTGGGGGAGATCATGCGCGAGCGTCATTGATGACAATAAATAGCGATAGCTGGCAATCCACTGCCGATTCGGCGACGCTTCATCATCATGACCCGCCAAGCGGCATCGCCTCGGTCCCGATTCGGCGGAATTGGACTACCGATTGGGGCAGCACCACGCGATCGAGGGTCTCGGTGCGAGCGGAGGCCGCAGATCCTGTTATTCACCATCCAAAGCGTGTGAGGAAGCCGGCTGAATAGAGCCCAACCGGCTAATCTGTTCATGCTCGGCGACCAATCGATCTTGAACCTGACCATCCCTCCATGGTCTCCACTGATTTGATTTTTGTCCGCGGCATCGGCGTCGCCTCTTTTGCGGGCCCTGAACAGGATTGGATCGACGCTCCATGGTGATTCGCATACGCAACGGTCCGCCGACTTGGAGCCTGGCGGCTGTCTTTTTGATTTGGTTTTGGGGGGAGGATTTGATTTTTGTCCGGGTCGCCGACTTGGTCTGCTTGGGGCGGTCAGGCAGGATCCAAGGCGGCGCTTATCCGAATGCAAAACGGCCCGCCAAGCTTTGAGCCTGGCGGGCCGTACAGGGTAAGTTTGGTTGCGGGGACAGGATTTGAACCTGTGACCTTCAGGTTATGAGCCTGACGAGCTACCGGGCTGCTCCACCCCGCGCCACCACCGCGATCGCCGCTGTACTTTGGCGACTGCGGTATTCTGTATCCACCAAATGAAAGGGCCGCTTAGAGCGGCCCGGGATCCCTTGGCGGGCTTTTATGCATGTCGCCCAAAAGTGTTAGCGGTTTTGGGGCAACGACATGCATCGAACAAAGCAATGAGAAGATTTCTCTGTCATCCGGTTGGATGTGAGTTTGAACGTGCGTTTAGCAGACCTGGCAGCGACCTACTCTCCCGCGTCTTGAGACGAAGTACCATCAGCGCTGGAGCGTTTCACGGCCGAGTTCGGAATGGGATCGGGTGCAGCCGCTCCGCCATAACCACCAGGTCGGCAAAACGCACGTTATTTCGAGAAGCTGGTTTGAGCGAATAGCCATAGAGAGGAGCGAATAGGGGACCTATTTTGTGCTTTCTCGGAGCTTTTCGCTGGTCTTTTTTGTGCCTGGTCGTTCTTGGCCTGACGCCTTTCGAAGCGAAGCTTCGCAAGGTCGACCGACCGTCGGCGCCGATGCGCCGCACCCACGTAGCGCCGCCCGCAGGGCGGAACAAGCGTGAGTGAGAACAGACCATTTGATTTCGTCAAATGGATATTAGGAATGAGAACGATCAAGCCGATCGAACTATTAGTACCGGTAAGCTTCAAGCGTTGCCGCTCTTCCACACCCGGCCTATCAACGTGGTCGTCTTCCACGGTTCTCAGGGAATACTCGTTTTAAGGTGGGTTTCCCGCTTAGATGCCTTCAGCGGTTATCCCGTCCGGATATAGCTACCCTGCTATGCGGCTGGCGCCACAACAGGTCCACCAGAGATCCGTCCATCCCGGTCCTCTCGTACTAGGGACAGATCCTTTCAATATTCCTACACCCACGGCAGATAGGGACCGAACTGTCTCACGACGTTCTGAACCCAACTCACGTACCGCTTTAAATGGCGAACAGCCATACCCTTGGGACCTGCTCCAGCCCCAGGATGCGATGAGTCGACATCGAGGTGCCAAACAACCCCGTCGATATGGACTCTTGGGGGTCATCAGCCTGTTATCCCCGGCGTACCTTTTATCCGTTGAGCGATGGCCCTTCCACGCGGGACCACCGGATCACTATGACCGACTTTCGTCTCTGCTCGACTTGTCAGTCTCGCAGTCAGGCAGGCTTATGCCATTGCACTCAGCGAACGATTTCCGACCGTTCTGAGCCCACCATCGCGCGCCTCCGTTACTCTTTAGGAGGCGACCGCCCCAGTCAAACTACCCACCATACATTGTCCCGGACCCGGATAACGGGCCGCGGTTAGACATCCATAGTAATAAGGGTGGTATTTCAAGGATGGCTCCACCTGAGCTGGCGCCCAGGTTTCAAAGCCTACCACCTATCCTACACATGCCACTACGAATGCCAATGTAAAGCTATAGTAAAGGTGCACGGGGTCTTTCCGTCTAACCGCAGGAACCCCGCATCTTCACGGGGAATTCAATTTCACTGAGTCTATGCTGGAGACAGCGGGGAAGTCGTTACGCCATTCGTGCAGGTCGGAACTTACCCGACAAGGAATTTCGCTACCTTAGGACCGTTATAGTTACGGCCGCCGTTTACTGGGGCTTCGATTCAGAGCTTGCACCCCTCCTCTTAACCTTCCAGCACCGGGCAGGCGTCAGACCCTATACGTCGTCTTGCGACTTCGCAGAGCCCTGTGTTTTTGATAAACAGTCGCTACCCCCTGGTCTGTGCCACCCTCCTCTACTTGCGTAGAAAAGGGTCACGCTTCTTCCGAAGTTACGCGTGCAATTTGCCGAGTTCCTTCAGCATAGTTCTCTCAAGCGCCTTGGTATACTCTACCAGACCACCAGTGTCGGTTTCGGGTACGGTTTATAAGGAGGAGCTATTTCCTGGAACCACGCAGCAGCCCGTTCAATCCGATAAGATTGGACTACCTCAATGATCCGTCACTACCTCCAAGCCCACGAATATTAACGTGGTTCCCATCGACTACGCGTTTCCGCCTCGTCTTAGGGGCCGGCTAACCCTGCTCAGATTAGCTTTAAGCAGGAACCCTTGGTCTTTCGGCGGGGGAGTCTCTCACTCCCCTTACGTTACTCATGTCAGCATTCGCACTTCTGATACCTCCACCACCCCTCACGGGTATGGCTTCATCAGCTTACAGAACGCTCCGCTACCGCTTGGCCCTTGCGGACCAAACCCTAAGCTTCGGTGTATGGCTTTAGCCCCGTTACATTTTCGGCGCAAAGACCCTTATTTAGACCAGTGAGCTGTTACGCTTTCTTTAAATGATGGCTGCTTCTAAGCCAACATCCTGGTTGTTTTGGGATCCTCACATCCTTTCCCACTTAGCCATAACTTGGGGACCTTAGCTGTAGGTCAGGGTTGTTTCCCTTTTCACGACGGACGTTAGCACCCGCCGTGTGTCTGCCGACTAGTACTCCCAGGTATTCGGAGTTTGGTTAGGTTTGGTAATCCGGTGAGGACCCCTAGCCCATCCAGTGCTCTACCCCCTGGGGTATTCGGTCGACGCTCTACCTAAATAGATTTCGCGGAGAACCAGCTATTTCCGAGTTTGATTGGCCTTTCACCCCTAGCCACAAGTCATCCCGAACTATTGCAACAGTTATGGGTTCGGTCCTCCAGTAAGTGTTACCTTACCTTCAACCTGCTCATGGCTAGATCACTCGGTTTCGGGTCTAATGCGACGAACTGAACGCCCTGTTCAGACTCGCTTTCGCTGCGCCTACACCTAGCGGTTTAAGCTTGCTCGTCACACTAAGTCGCTGACCCATTATACAAAAGGTACGTGGTCACCCAGGACGAACCTTGGGCTTCCACTGTTTGTAGGCAATCGGTTTCAGGTACTCTTTCACTCCCCTTGTCGGGGTGCTTTTCACCTTTCCCTCACGGTACTAGTTCGCTATCGGTCATGCACGAGTACTTAGGCTTGGAGGGTGGTCCCCCCAATTTCAGACAGGATTTCACGTGTCCCGCCTTACTCGAGGACGATTGATTGCATTACGCGTACGGGGCTGTCACCCACTATGGCCCTACTTTCCAGAAGGTTCCGCTTGTCTCTCAATCGCCACTGGCCTGGTCCGGGTTCGCTCGCCACTACTTCCGGAGTCTCGGTTGATGTCCTTTCCTACGGGTACTTAGATGTTTCAGTTCCCCGCGTTCGCCACTTTATCCCTATGTATTCAGGATAAGTTACCTATATCTGATACTTGGAAACCACAGCAGCACCAGCGCAATCTCGAAGAGATTGTCGCTCATGCTACTCTGATTTTCCAAGCACCTTAGGTGGGTTTCCCCATTCGGAAATCTACGGATCAAAGGGTATTCGCACCTCCCCGTAGCTTATCGCAGCGTATCACGTCCTTCATCGCCTGTGCATGCCAAGGCATCCACCAATTGCCCTTAAGACACTTGATCGTTCTCATTGCCAATATCCACCGCGCAATCCGAAGGATTGTCGCTTCAGCCAAACCCTTGCGGGGTCAGCATCCGCGCAATCCCGAAGGGATTGTCGCCACGCGATCTCGAAGAGATCGTCGCGTCAGCCAAATCCTGTGCAGGATCCGGCTTGATGTCATTGGCACAAAAAGACCAGCTTCTCGAGATCGGTTCGAGGGTGCGGTTAGGCAAACCCATCATATGCAAGGGATTGAGCGTCCCTTGCGACAAATCATGACCCTTGCGGCTCATGAAGTTCGAACAAATCTT